>QHWL01000652.1:0-1752 GCA_003222555.1 Acidobacteriota bacterium
GCTGCTCAAGCCGCCGTACGGCCGCATCACGGCCATCGACCTGAACAAAGGCGACCAAGTGTGGATGGTGCCGAACGGCGATGGCCCGAGAAACCATCCGCTGCTGAAACCACTGAATCTGCCGCCGCTTGGCAATCCTGGCCGCAGCGCTCCGCTCGTGACGAAGACGCTGCTCTTTGTCGGGGAAGGCAGTCCCGTCATGTCGTCGCTCGGGTCGCGGCTCCGGCCCGAGATGCCGGCCTCGCTGGCACCCGGCGCCGGGGGCAACAAATTCCGCGCCTACGACAAGGCGACCGGCGCGATTCTCTGGGAAACCGAGCTGCCCGCCGGCACCACGGGTGCCCCGATGACTTACATGTTTGCAGGCAAGCAGTACGTCGTGGTTGCGATTGGCAGCAGGGAAGCACGCAGCGCCGAGTACGTCGCCTTGAGTCTTCCGTGAGGTTGGCGATGACAACTACACGTCGAACGAGAGTCTCGCACCAAGCCAAGCGCCTTCCGGGATTAGTCGTGCTTGCTGTCGCCGCGTTCGGAGGGGTGGCACACACCCAACAAGCTCGGTACCCCAGACAAACCCAACTCCCCAATCCATATCGCCTGGTGGAGAGCTGGCCGACGCTTCCAAAGAGGATGAATGGAGGCAAGTGGGGAGAGTTAATCAGGGCGGATATCGATCCCAAAGGGAACATCTGGGTCTTTCATCGATGTTTCAACACCGTACCCGCCGGCGCCGCCACCTGCGTCGGCCGCTCTGAGCCGCCGATTTTGGAATTCGATCCGTCAGGCAAGCTTCTAGCGAGCTTTGGCGGGGGTATGTTCGCGTTTCCCCATGGTTTTACTGTGGATGCGCTTGGAAACGTGTGGGCGAGCGACGCAAATGCAAGCGAGACGATACTCGGTATGTCGGCGAAGGATTCGAACGGCGTGACCAGAGGCCATCAAATCTTCAAGCTGAGTCCGGCGGGCAAGGTGTTGATGACCCTCGGCAAGAAGGGAGTAGCGGGGAACGGTCCGGATACGTTCGATCAGCCGTCCGGTGTTGCGGTGGCGCCCAATGGCGATATCTTCGTGACGGATGGCCACGGCAAGAATGACCGCGTGGTGAAGTTTTCAAAGGACGGTCGGTTCATCAAAACCTGGGGACACCACGGCGCAGGGCCGGGCGAGTTCGACCAGCCTCACGACATCTCCATCGGCGGTTCGCAGGGCCGCGTATTCGTTGCCGACCGCAGTAATAGTCGGGTCCAGATCTTCGACCAGGACGGCAACTTCATCGCCGCCTGGAAGCAATTTGGCCGGCCGAGCGCGGTGTTTGTCGGGAAAGACGACATCCTTTATGTGAGCGACTCACAATCGAATTCGACAGTCAATCCGGGCGCAACCAGGGGGATCACCATTGGGAGCGCCAAAGACGGCTCGCTCACCGCCTTCATACCGGACCCTGACCTGGACCAAGCGGACGTGAACCGTATTTCCGGGGCGTCAGGCGTTGTGGCAGATGCCAAGGGCACCATCTACGCGGCGGACGTCGGTCCGCACAGGTTGAGGAAATACGTGAAGGTCAAATAGGAGTCCCACAGCTATTTCGCTCGCGCCAGTCCCACCACGACGTTCCACGAGAAGCGGACGAACCGATGCAGTTCCGTTTCGAGAATGCGCTCCTGGTCGCTGTGGGCGCCGAAGCCCTTCGCGCCGTCTTCAAAGTCCGCCGCCGGGCCAATTCCGTAGCACTGGGGTCCCACGGAACGAACC
>QHWL01000652.1:1782-3488 GCA_003222555.1 Acidobacteriota bacterium
ATGTCGGTAGCCCCAGTTCCCATGATCGGCAGCGTGACGGCGTCGTAGTCCTGCGCTGCGAAGGTTTCGATGGTCCGGAAGGCCTCCGACTCGAGCCGCGCCGGAGCCGCAATCGGGCGATCGGCGCGCCGGGCATAGCTGACTGACACGGCTGGATCGTTGATGATTTTTCGGACGGTCTCGAGAAACTGGACGGGATCTTCCTCCGGCACCATGCGCACGTCCACCGTCGCCTTCGCCTCCGACGGGATGACGTTGACCCGGTAGCCCCCCTGTACGATCGTTGGCGACAACGAGGTTCGCAGCATCGAGGCGTACCGCGGTTCGTGCTCGAGGAAGTAGTCGTCGGCGGCCGCGGCAGCCGGCAAGTCCTGTGTCGCGACGGCGACGTAGCGCGCGGCCTCGGCGCCGGTCGAGATCGCGGCCATCCGCGAGAAGAATGCCCGCGTCGTGGCATTGAGGCGAATCGGGACGCGCCACGCGCCGAGGGCCGTGAGTGCGGCCGACAGATGCACGATCGCGTTGCTCTGAAGCGGTATCGAGGCGTGTCCCGACGGGCCGACCGCAGTCAACTCGATCGGCCGGGGCACTTTCTCCGCCGCCTGGACTGAGGCGTACTTCACTTTACCGCCGACGCGTGTGACGTTGCCGCCCTCCGCGATGCAGTACTCCGCGCGTATGTCCGCAGCGTGTTCGGCCGTCATGAAGTCGATGCCGACGCCCGTCGTACCTTCCTCGCCCGACTCGGCCAGGAATATCACGTCGCGATCCAGGGGAACATTGAGACGTTTCAACTCGAGCAGTAGCATGAGGCCGGCAACGACGTGCGGCTTGTCGTCGAGCGAGCCGCGTCCGTACACGTAGCCACCGTCTCGCGTCGCGCTGAATGGCGGGAAAGCCCATTTCTTCGGATCGACCGTGACGACGTCGGTGTGTCCCATGAAGAGGATGGGCTGTTTCTGCCCGTTGCCTTTGAGCCGCGCAACGAGATTGGGCCGATTCGGTTCGCGCGCGAAGATCTGGACGGGAATCCCTTCCTTTTCGAGCACCTGTTTGAGGTAATTGGTCACGGCCACTTCGTTGCCCGGGGGATTGCTCGTATCGAGGCGGAGGAGCGCCTGGAAGTGGCGCATGGTCTCGTCCTCCAGCCGAGCCCAGTCCGGTTGACGAGTACCCTGCGCGAGTATCGTTGCCGATGCGCACAGGATCGAACAAAGGATCAACCGCCACGCACTTCGACGGGTTCTTTCACCGGTCATCGCTCCCTCCAGGCATGACTACAGTGTAGCGCCGTCGACGATGACTGAACTTGAGACGATGGGGAACCTTGCGGGATTGGTGGGATCAAGGCGCCGCGGTTGAGCTTCTCGTTCGCTGCGAGGTTGTTCGCTAGTTGGAGTCTGTCTTGGGCACGTCCTGCATGTCACGGAGGGTCCGCCGCATCTCTTCTACGACCTTCATGTGTTCGAGCGTTGCGTGCAGCGTTTCGGCGGTTACGTGCAAAGCATCCATGGCCGCGAGACGGGCAGCCTCGGCTGCGGTTCGGGCCTCCTCACTGGCGGTGCGCGCCACCTCCCCGGCTTCCCGCAGGAGCTCTCGCTCCTTCCGAACTATCTCGAGCGCTTCACGATGCTGGTCGCGAACCTCGCGCGCTTCCTCTGCCAACCGCCTGAACCGTTCCGCCTCATTCCTGGCAGATTCGGCTG
>QHWL01000005.1 GCA_003222555.1 Acidobacteriota bacterium
GGCCATCGGCGGCGCGCTCGGCGTCGCCAAGGCCTATACAACCCGTGTCGGCGAAGGACCGCTTCCGACCGAGCTCTCCGGCGAGATGGGCCGCCGGCTGCGAGAGAGCGGGCACGAGTACGGCGCCGTGACCGGCCGGCCGAGGCGCTGCGGATGGTACGACGCGGTCGCGGTCCGGTACGGCGTGCGCATCAACGGTCTGGACGCCCTGGCGCTTACCAAGCTCGACGTCCTCGACGGCCTCGAGCGCATCGAGATTTGCACCTCGTACCGCTTCGGATCGCGCACCCTCACCGAGTTTCCGTCCGACACCGCCCAGCTGGCGGCATGTGAGCCGGTGTACGAATCGATGCCCGGCTGGTCGGAGCCGACCCGGGGCGTCCGGCGGTTCGCGGATCTGCCCGACGCGGCGCGCCGCTACGTCGCGCGTCTGGAAGACGTGTCGGGCGTGCCCGCCGCGATCATCTCAACCGGGTCCGATCGCGAGGACACAATACTGCGCGACGACATTCTGAAATTGAAGATTGAAGATTTAAGATTGAAGATTTGAATTCCGCAATCAATCTTCAATCTTCAATTTGCAATCTTCAATCTCACCTTTCGATTTCATCCTGCCTGGTGGCGGCCGCAGAACCCATCGACCGCCTGGCCGTCCGCATCGACGAAATCCAGACCCGCGCGGTACTGAGGCCCCTTGCCAGGCAAGATCTCGAAGTGCGCCCACGCGACAGACGCGTTGAGCCGGACGACGCCCACCTGATCGGACAGCAGCATGCGCACGCGCTGGCTCGGGTTCAGGGAGTTGTCTGTGACGACTTGAGCGCCCAGCCTCGACAGATCGACGAGGGTCGCCGTATTGCCGTCGACAACGATATCGACCTGGGCGGCGATCTTGAACCGCACGGTGCGCCGCGTGCCGCGCTGATCGAGCGGCGGCGCAGTCGTCGCGGCTGCCCCCGGCGCGCCTTCCATCGGCGTGCGCCGCGACACGCGGGCCTCGTCGCGGTCGTGGGAGACGACACGAATCTCGGACTCGATGAGTGACGGATCGGCCTTGATGCGATTGACCGCTCGAGGGCGACAACGCGCGGGCGGCGCTTGGTGATGACCTCGAGCGCCCGCAGCGCATCCGAGTCTGAAAAGGCCAGCACTTCGCTGTTCACATCGCCGGTCCGCTCTTTGAGCGTCGCGAGCAGATCGGAGGCGGCGATGATGACAGTGCACGAACTAGCCACAGCGCATCAGTAAAAGATTCTCGCGTCTTGAAGGGGCCACCACCGCACCTTCACCTTGCCGACGATGTACTTCTTGGGCACCGATCCCCAGTGACGGCTGTCCGAGCTGTTGTTTCTGTGATCGCCCATGACGAAATAGTAGCCCTGCTGAACCACTTGAGGGCCCCAGTCGTCGTGGCTGCGGAACTCGGGCGGTACGTAATCGTCGCGCAGCGGGATGTCGTTCACGTACACGCGGCCGTCGACGATGCGCACCGTGTCGCCCTCTTTGGCGATCACCCGCTTCACGAACATCTTCTCGGGATTGAGCGGATAGTACAGCATCACGATGTCGCCCGGGCGCGGATCGCCAAGCTCGTAGACGAGCTTGTTGACGATGAGCCGGTCGTGATCTTCGAGCGTCGGCGCCATGCTCAATCCGTCGACGCGCGCCACCTGGAATCCAAACGTCACGATCAGCGTCGCGTAGACCGCGGCCGAGACCAGCGTCTGCAAGCCCGACACGATCTCGCGGCCCATGCGCGTCCACGAGCCGATGTGCTCGGTCGGAGCGTCTGCGTCGGCGGCGGCCGGCAACGCCGGGGGGGTTAGGTAGATCTCGGGATCAGATGGAATCTCGACGGCCGCGGGTGCCGGCGTGGAGGCCCCGAACAGGTCGACACTTACGACGGCGGCCGCGTCTGTGGCGTCCAGTTGAAGCGGCGGGTTGACGGGCGGCAGTTCCGAGTTGTCCATTGGCCTCCAGAATACCAGCGGTTGAGGGTGGCGTAAAGGCAGTTGCGTCAGTTTTCGTTGCGTCCGGCCGCCGCCCGGCGGTATACTTTTCCCCTCACCTCGACTTGCGGTAGGTTCCAGCCCTTTCCGCGACATTCTGAGCGAACGTGATTGTGCGAGCGTACGGCGCATCTACGCGCGTCTAATGCGATGGAGTGTCCGCATCCGGAGGACTTCGATGAAGCGTTTGGCCCGTTATTCGATGTTGATTGTTCTGATGGTCGCATGCTGGGTCGGCACGGCCGACGCACAGACGGCCGCAGGCGCGGCTGCCGACGGCTGGTACGCGGAGTTGACGGCCGCTGCAACGCTCGGCCATAGATCGGATGCATCGGTGGGCGGTGAACTCGGGTACACCTGGACTGACGAGTGGCAGCTGGTCTTCGAGGTCGGACGGATGGACAACGTGGCGACGAGCGCGCTCGACGACCGCGCGCAAATCATCGGTCGAGCTATCGGAGCGAGCGTCAGTACCGTGCAGGCGGCGACCTATTTCGACGCGGGGCTCAAGTACAGGCTCGCCCCGCGCGGGACGTGGCGTCCATACGGCATGCTCGGTCTTGGGGCCGCGAGAGTGAAGAACGAGGCCAACTTCAGCGTGAACGGCAACGACGTGACTAACCGGTTGGATCAGTTCGGAGTGCAGCTCGGCAGCGACCTTGCCGGCTCCGTGACCAAATTCTTTCTCACCATCGGCGTTGGTGCAAACCGTCCGTTTGGCAAACGCTACTTCGTGGATCTCAGCTACCGCTACGGCCGCATCTTTGCGAAAAGCGGCGCGATCGAAGACGACACCGGCGTCAACACGCAGCGCGTGCAGGGTGGAGTCGGAATTCGGTTCTAGCTGCTGAATACATCAATCAAATGCAACCACGAAAGCACGAAGACACGAAAAAGAAATAGTCTTCTTCGTGTTTTCGTGTCTTCGTGGTTGCATTGCGCAAGACGTAACTGTAGGGTTCTATGACACACAATCTCCTGCAGCGCGCGCCATGAGAGTCTGTGAACAAATCACGTTCAACGCAGAGGCCGCCGAGGCCGCAGAGAAGAAATGCTTAGGGGATTTCTCCGCGTGCTTCTGCGAGCTCTGCGTTCAAACGTCGTATTTTTTCACAGGCTCATGTGGCGGCCGACCGCGGCAGGAGTGGGAGCGGGCGCGACGCCAAGCGCCCTCGGTCGCGATAGCATCAGATAAATAGGGTGGGCGCGTAGGTCAGGTAGGGCGGGTGGGTCCGGTAGGTGTTTGCTCTTCCTCACAGGCCCACGTGACCCACCCGCCCCACCTGACGTACTGAGGCTACGCGGTTTCTGGCGTGACGGGTTCGAGCGCTCTGCCCCGCGCAATCTGAGCGCGCAGCATTTGAACGTCGCGAAGCAGCGCGCGCGATCGATCCTCGAACACTACCGCAATGGGATCGCGGCCGCGCCCGCGGGCGCTGTCGGCCAGCTTGTGCATGAGCATGGCGCGTTCTTCGAGCGAGCGGACAGCCGTCCAGAGCGCTTTTTCGACTGAATCGCCCTGGGCCTCGAGCATCGTCTGGCTTGTGTACGCGTGTCCCACGCGGCAGCGGAAACGGAGGACCTCGCCGTCCCGCACCTCGCGCAGGATGCCGCTGCACTCGGGGCACGTAAGGCCAGAGTCGATGCCGATGTTCTCGCCTGTCAACGGCCGTTCCAGAGTTCCCTCGCTCTCTTCGCGCGGCTCGAGGGGGGCCTGCGATCGCTGGACCGATTCCGGCGCAGCCTCGTTCGCGAGGCGCACGAGGAGATCGGGAAATTCCGCTGCCGGAACACAATAATCGACGTCGACGCGATCCAGAGCGTGCGCCGGCATGCTGCCGCACAGCGCGTCGGACGGATCCTGCACCAGGGCGAGGCCGCCGGCCTCTTTGACCGATTGCAGCCCGGCGGTGCCGTCGTCGAGCGCGCCGCTCACGATGACGCCGATGACGCGCGGGCCATAATAATGCGCCGCGGTCCTGAACAGCGGATCGATGGCGGGTCGATGCAGGTTCTCGCGCGGTCCCCGCTCCACCGACAGGCGCTGTCCGCGCAGATAAGTCTGCATGCCCGGCGGGGCGACGTAGATGCGTCCGGTGCGGATTGGCTCGCCGTCGACCGCATGAGCCGCCGGCAGCGCTCCGGCACGATTGAGAATCGCAGGCAACAAACTCGGCGCATCGGGCCGAACGTGGAGAACGACGAAGAGCGCCGCTGGAAGAGAAGCCGGGAGACGACTCGCGAGGTTGCTCAGCACCTCGACTCCACCGCTCGAGGCGCCAATGACGATGATGTCGTGCCCCGGCATGGCGTTACTCCTTCGCGCCTGCAATTTCCTTGCGTGGAGAAGGCAGCCGTTATGGTAGGTTGATGACACGGTCGGCAAATGTCAAGTCAGAACGAAAGCCTCCAGTCGACGCCTTCTGCCGGCGACGACCAGTCGTTTAGCGCATTGCTCGAATATCTCCGCCGGACGCGCGGCTTCGATTTCACCGCTTATAAGCCAGGGAGCCTCACGCGTCGCGTCCAAAAGCGGATGGCTGGATTGTCGATCGGTGAGTTTCGCGACTACCTCGACCATCTGGAAGTTCACCCGGATGAGTTCGGCCAGCTGTTCAATACGATTCTCATCAATGTCACGGCATTTTTCCGTGACGAGTCACCTTGGGAATTCATTCGCGATTCGGTGATTCCGGAGATGCTCGCGGGCCTGAGGTCCGACGATCCGATCCGCGTGTGGAGCGCCGGCTGCGCATCGGGCGAGGAAGCCTATTCGATCGCGATGCTTCTGGCGGAAGCGCTCGGACGCGAGCCGTTCGTGCGGCGCGTGAAGATCTACGCGACCGATGTCGATGAGGAGGCGCTCAACGAAGCGCGGCGGGCGACCTACGCCGCTCGCGACGTCGAAGCGGTGTTGCCCGGGCTCGGCGAGAAATACTTCCAACGCGACGGCGAGTTCTTCTCGTTCGACAAGGACCTGCGGCGGTCGGTCATCTTCGGGCGGCACAATCTCATTCAGGACGCGCCGATCTCGCGCATCAACCTGTTGATGTGCCGCAACACGTTGATGTACTTCAATGCCGAGACTCAGTCGCGGATTCTGAAGCGGTTCCATTACGCGCTGGTTGAATCCGGGATACTCTTTCTGGGCAAGGCCGAGATGCTGCTGACGCGCTCGGAATTGTTCGCGCCGGTCGATCGCCGGTTGCGGATCTTCACGAAGGTTCATCGCGAGAACTGGCGCGACCGGCTCGCCGGCCTGCCGTCAGTCGGCCGCGAAGATCAAAGCGATCCTATGACGGCAACTCATCTCCAGATTTACGGCGTCGCTTTCGATGCGACTCCGGTCGCTCAAATCATTGTCGAGGCGGCCGGCGTGGTGGCGATGTACAACGATCGGGCCCGGAGCCTTTTTGGCCTTGGCCCCGCCGATATCGGGCGCCTCTTCCACGAATTGGAGGTGTCGTACCGCCCCGTCGAGCTGCGCTCGGTGATTCAACGCGCCCAGGAGCAGCGGCGGCCCGTCGTCGTGAAGGACGTGACGACCGACACAGCGGGCCGCGAGGCGCGATGCCTCGAGGTGCAAGTGACGCCGCTGTTCGATCCTGGTGGCGCGCTGCTTGGATCGAGCATCACGTTCACCGACGTGTCGCGGGTCCAGGAGCTGCAGCAGCAACTCTCGCGGTCGAAGCAGGACCTCGAGACGACCTACGAAGAGCTGCAGTCGACCAACGAAGAGCTCGAGACGACCAACGAAGAGCTGCAATCGACCGTGGAGGAGCTGGAGACCACGAACGAAGAGCTGCAGTCGACCAACGAAGAGCTCGAGACGATGAACGAGGAGCTGCAGTCGACCAACGAGGAGATGCAGGCGATCAACGAAGAGCTGCACGAACGGAGCGAGGCGTTCACCGTCGCCAACGACTTCCTCGAATCGGTGCTCCGCGGAATGCGGGGCGCGGTCATCGTCGTGAATCGCGACCTCCACGTCATCGCGTGGAATCGGCGGTCTGAAGAGCTGTGGGGCCTGCGTCGCGAGGAAGCGGTGGGGCGAAACGTGTTCAGCCTCGACATCGGGCTGCCCCTCGACCAGCTGCGTGCGATGATTCGCGCGAGCCTGGCAGCGGAAAGTGAGTTGGCCGAGAAGACAGTAGACGCGACCAACAGGCGCGGCCGTCCGATTGGCTGCAAGGTGACCTGCACTCCGTTGATGGGCGAGGGCCGGCACGTGCAGGGCGTGATTTTGATGATCGACGAAGTCGAGGGGTGACGCCGGCCCGGTGTGTGCGGCCTAAGCAGCTGTGAAAAAATGCGACGTTAAACGCAGAGCTCGCAGGGCTCGCAGAGCACGCTGAGAAATCCTCGCGCATTTCTTCTCTGCGGTCTCCGCGGTCTCTGCGTTGAACGTGATGTGTTCACAATCTCTTGGGAGACCTGCGTTATTCCACTCGCCGAAGCTTGCGCGTCCGTTGGCGATACTGGAAAGTACCGCAGCCGCCAGCGCATTCGTAATAGTCCCACTGCTCGCTGTGGCGTTCGCTGACACCGCCGATGTGGCTGCGTCGATAGAGCAGTGGCTGATCGCACTCCGGGCAAATGAGCTCAGGGGCCGCGGTCGTGGGCGACGTGGTCTCGTGCCGGTTGTGGCTGCGCGCCAGGAACTTGCGCCGATTGGTCGCCGATCGCTCGAGGATCTCTTCAGACCTGGCGAGCTGACCCGCCAGCTTCAACCGGACGACGTCGCCGCGCTCGCGCAGCTCGCGTGAGTGTTCGGTGAGTCTCCGGATTTCCCTCAATAGTATTTCCGGCAGACAGGGCTTGAGCAGCACGATATCGGCGCCGGCCGTCCGCGCGTGTTCGATATCCGACGTATTCGCGCTGCCGGTCACGACCACGATCGGGATCGACTGGGTGAGCACGTCGCGCCGCAGCAGACGGCACAGCTCGAAGCCGTTCATGCCGGGGAGGCGCGTTTCGGTCACGATCACGCTCGGTCGCCGCGAAATGGCCTTGGCCAGACCCTCCCGTCCGTCGGTCGCTTCCTCGATTTCGCAGGCGGCCCGCTTCAGATACTCCGCGTACATCTGTCGCGTGCCGTCGTCGTAGTCGACGAGCAACGCGAGAGCTGACGACAGCGGCTGCGGGGCGGCCTGGGGCATCATGCCAGTCATGGTCAGCTGTGAAATTCGGTATGGAACGAAGAGAGTCTACGCCGATTCGGGGGGATGAGCAAGAGGAGGATGCGCGGAGCGGCGGCTCGAGGTACACCGTTTGCACGATGTTTGCGGGGGGTGATTCACATGGCGAAGTACGGGGAGAAGGCGTCAGAGAAGGTCGAGCGGGCGATGCACGAACGAAGGCACGGGACGTTGAGGTCGGGCCGCTCCGGGCAAAAGGTCACGAGCCGCAAACAGGCCATCGCCATCGGCTTGAGCGAAGCGCGACGGGCAGGCGGGAAGGTGCCCAGGAAGACAACTGGCCGCAAACGCAGCCGCACACATACGAGCGGCAGAGCCTGATTCCACCGCCTGGCCGTCGCGATTGGGACGCGCGCGCGCCTGAGCCACCCGAATCCGCCGGCTCGTGTGGTTGGTCTGTGAACCCAGGTCCGCTCAGGTGCGCTCCTCCCAGACCCTGCACAGGTCCACGATCACATCGATCGCCTTTTCCATGTCCTCGGTCGACACCCATTCCAGCCGCGAGTGGAAGTTGTGCTCACCCGCGAAGAGGTTGGGCGTCGGCAGGCCCATGAACGACAGACGCGACCCGTCGGTACCGCCGCGGATCCTCCGCGAGCGCACCTCGAGGCCGGCTCTCCGCACGGCTTCGCAGGCGTTCTCGACGACCTGCGGATGCTGGTCCAGCATCTCTTTCATGTTGCGATACGACTCCTCGATCTCGATGTCGACGCGCGCCCCCGAGTAACCGGCAACCGCCTGCCGCGCGAGACGTTCGACCAGTGTTTCCTTTTCCTTCAGGCCCGCCGTCTGGAAATCGCGAATCAGCAGCTTGACCGACGTCCGTTCGACCCCAGCGCTCAGAACGTATGGATGGACGAACCCCTCATCGCCCTCGGTAGTTTCGGGCGAGAGTCGATCGCGCGGCAGAAGATGCACGAAGTCGGCGGCGATCCTGATCGCGTTCGCCATGCGTCCTTTCGCGTAACCGGGGTGCGTGTTGAAGCCGTGAAACGTGGCCGTCAACGCGTCGGCCGAAAAGCTCTCCGTCTCGACCTCGCCGCGGCTACCGCCGTCCATCGTGTACGCGCACCGGGCGCCGAATTGCGCGACGTCGAAATACTTCGTGCCGCGCCCGACCTCTTCATCGGGCGTGAAGGCGATGCGCACACGGCCGTGCGGAATATCGGGATGCGCGATGAGATAGGCCGCCGCGCTCACGATTTCGGCGACACCGGCTTTGTCGTCGGCCCCGAGGAGGGTCGTCCCCGAGGCGGTCACGATATCGTGGCCCATCTGCTCGGCGAGCGCCGGGTTCTCTGCCAGCCGCAGCACGGCAGACGTGTCGTCGGGCAGCACGAGATCGCGCCCGTCGTACCCGCGATGGACGATCGGCCTGACGTTCGCGCCGCTCATCTCCGGCGATGTATCGACGTGCGCGATGAACCCGATCGTCGGCACGCCGGGCTTCGGCGTCGTGGCCGGAATCGTCGCCGTCAGGTAGCCGTGCTCGTCGAGGCTCGCGTCGGCGAGGCCCAGGCCGCGCAACTCCTCCGCCAGATCGCGGAGGAAGACAAGCTGGGTGGCAGTGCTCGGATAGGTCGCTGAGCTCTCGTTGGATTGCGTGTCGTATCTTACGTATCGCAGGAAACGCTCGAGAACGAGGCTCATAATTGCAAGAACCGTTAACCGCCGAGACCGCCGAGATCGCGGAGAAGAAAACGCCAAGAACTCTCGGCGTGCTCGGCGTGCTTGGCGGTAAAACGGCGCATCTTTCGCACGCTTAGAAGGCCTGCGCCACCAAAGATTCGGTCCTTTCAGGGCACCGGCGGCCCTGGCTGCTCGATGAACGTGACGTGCAAGATGCGGACTGCTTCGGTCAGCCGTGCGCGATCGACCATCCACGTGATGCGGAACGAGGACGTGGCGACGCCCCGCGGTAGAATGCCGGCGGCGGTCAGCGCCGCGGAGCCGCGTCGCAGGTTCGAGAACGACGCGTTGATGCCGGTGCCGACGACGCTCAGCGCTCCGAGGTCGTCGACGAGGCGCACGCGGTTGCCCGATTGTCCGGCGAGCGCCTCGCGGACGCGCGGCTCG
Organism: Acidobacteriota bacterium; assembly: GCA_003222555.1. Taxonomy (GTDB): domain Bacteria; phylum Acidobacteriota; class Vicinamibacteria; order Vicinamibacterales; family CAVVIG01; genus JAHFUJ01. Next base: position 9,284 of record QHWL01000005.1, read on the forward strand.
TCGTGCAGATTCTCGCGCGAGATGACGAGCGTCAGCCGATCGTCGATTTGATGCAGCTGTTTGCCGGAGACGCCGTGTGAGTCGAGCAGCGCCAACAACTCGTCGGCGGGGCCCGTCGCCTCGAGCACCAGCACGTCGCGCTCGCTGGCGACGCCGACGACCGTGGCCGGCAGGCGCGGCGGATAGCGCCGCACAACCGTGCCGTCGGCTGATGGATCCGGTCCGGGCAGCGGCGACGTCGTCGCACGGGCATAGATCGCGATGCCCGTCTCTTTGGCAAACTCGACGGCCTGCGCATTGAGGACCTTCGCGCCCGATTCGGCCAGCTCCTGAGTTTCTTCGTAGGTGAGCGTCCCGATGCGCCGTGCCGCCGGCACGACGCGCGGATCGGCCGTGTACACTCCGTCGACATCGGAACAGATCTCGCAGTATTCGGCGCCGAGCGCGGCCGCCATCGCGACGGCCGTCGTGTCGCTGCCGCCGCGGCCGAGCGTGGTGACTTCCCGCCGGTACGACACGCCCTGGTAGCCGGCAATCACCACAATCTTCCCGCGCGCGAGCTCATCCTGGACGCGAAACGGGCGCACCTCGATGATTCGCGCGTCGACGTGGCGATCGTTGGTGATGATGCCCGACTGGCTGCCGGTGAAGCTGATGGCGTCGCCGCCAAGCTCACGGATCGCCATCGACAACAGCGCCATCGCGATCCGCTCGCCGGAGGTGAGCAGCATGTCCAGCTCGCGGCGGCTCGGGTTGGGCGAGACCTGCTTGGCAAGGGCGAGGAGGTCGTCGGTGGTCTTCCCCATGGCCGAGACCACGACGACAACGTCGTGCCCTTCACGCCGCGTCCGCACGACGCGCTCGGCAACCTTTCGGATGCGCGACACGTCGGCCACGCTCGACCCGCCGTACTTTTGAACGACGATGGGCATTTATCACTCTGTCGCGGGGCCCCACCCCCGCGACCTGTGCCTTCGCGGCTGTCGCCGCTCGGCTTTGCTTGGGGCGCCTTTCCGCTTAGGGCATTTATTAAGAAAAAGTCGCCATCACCGGTGCGTGATCGCTCGTGCCGACGTCTTTCTGCACAGGGCACGCGGTGGCGCGAGACGCGAGGGCCGTGCTCGCGAACACGTGATCGAGACGCCATCCGATATTTCGCTGCCGCATGTTGCGCCACGGCGCCCACCAGGTGAACATCCCGTCGTTGTCTGGATCGAGCGCGCGCCCGACGTCGACCAGCCCGCGGGTGAGAAGACGCTCGATGAGCGCGCGTTCTTCGGGAAGCTGGCCGATCGCGCGGGGCTTGCGCTCCTTGGGATGCACGTCCTTGTCGGTGCGGGCGACGTTCATGTCACCACACAGTACCAACTGACGGCTGCTGCCCTGAAACGACGCCGCGTAGGTATCCATCGCTTCAAGGAATCGCATCTTGGCGGGAAAGTCCTTGCCGCCGTTAGGGACGTACACCGACGCGATCGTCACATCGGCGAGGTCGACCGCAGCGATGCGGTTTTCGTAGTTGAACTCTGGATGGACAAACGTCGGCCGCTCGGGAGCGAGCGTTTTGGCGACGTGAAGGCCGACGCCGGAGTAGCCCTTGCCGCCGTGCCAGTAGCACCAATAGCCCTCCATCTCGCAGGGCACTTGATCGGACCCCGCCTTGATTTCCTGCAGGCAGACGACATCGGGGCGCTCGCGCTCGATCCATTCCTGGACTTGCGCCTGCCGCGCCCGGATGCCGTTGACGTTCCAGGTGGCAACCTTAATGGGTGGCGTGGGCCGCCTGCCGCTCCGTCGCCGGAATCGCCATCAGCGTGGGCTGCGCGGCGATATGCGCCCTGACGGTCTCTTCGGCCTTGGCCATCGCGTCGGGATCGCCGAGGCGATAAACTGCGTTGGCTTCGACCAGATCCTTCTGATTCTCCGGCGTCGCGTCGATGCTCTCGTAAATGGCGGCGACCGGACATGCGGGCACACACGCGCCGCAGTCGATGCACTCTTCCGGATGGATGTAGAGCATTGTCGCCTGCGCGAACTCCGCCTCGTCTTTGCGCGGATGGATACAGTCGACCGGACAAACATCCACGCACGCGGTGTCCTTCGTTTCAATACAGGGGTCAGTGATAATGAATGGCATCGTCGCGTTTCTCCGTCTTTCCG
>QHWL01000643.1 GCA_003222555.1 Acidobacteriota bacterium
ATGCGTGGATGATGGCGAGCTGGCGCGCGTCCCACAGCCGTTTGAGCGGTTGCAGCCGCGGGTTGAATCCAAAGAAGCCATCCAGATCGATCGCGACAGTCTCTCCCGAGCCGGGTCGGCCAATCGCGATGCTCGGCCGCGCGCGGTAGTAGTCGCCTTCGCCGAACGGCACGATGACGCTCAACCCGTCGACGGCGCCACGCTGGAATATGGCGATGAGCTGCTTCGCACGGCCGGACCGCCCTTGCGCGAACGCCGTGCGCGCGAGAAACGACGGCGCGAACCCGAGGCTCACCAGCGCGAACGCTCCGTCCTTCAGAAAGACTCGTCGGGAAATCATGATTCTGCTCCTGCGTAGGTCGGGTGGGCCTGGCGGGTCAGGTAGGCCTGGGTGGGTTTGGTAGCGGCACCCCGCCCCACCCCACCTCCACCCGCCCACCCGCCCACCTGCCCCACCCGTCCCACCTGCCATTTACTACCTTCGTTGAAACTCCGGCGCACCAAGGGTGAGCGCCGCCATCTGCGCGGCATCTGACGCCCTCGCAATCGTAGCGCGCGTCGTCTCCGAAATGTCGCCGCCAAGAATCGTGTTGACGAGCGATTGGCTGTCGAGGGTCGGCTGACGACCATCGACTATGACGCCTGGCAGCTGATTGCTCGCGAGCGCCAGCGCGAAGTTCATCCGGGCGACGAGCGCGCCTGTATTCACCCATCCATCGGCCGTGTCCTTGTAGCCGGTCGGAGGCTGACAGAAGTAGAGCGGCATCCCGAGCTGCTGCATCGCTCTGACGAGCGGCAGCGCGTCCTGGACATCTGCGCCCGTGGCTCGAACCGCGCTGGCCACGAACTCGAGAGGCGTCTTCACCTTCGCGCGGTACGCGTCGGGCGACAGGAACTCGGGCGACGTGAGAATCTCGCGCATCACGTCGCGAAGATCGCCGCCAGTGTCGTGGAAGCGCGCGGCGACCCGGTCGATGAGCCTCGGCGGCGGCGTGTCGCTGACGAACCGCCGCGCCAACTTGGTGGCAATGAAGCGCGCCGTGGACGGATGTGTCGCGAGAATGTCGAGCACCTGTTCACCGTCTCCGCTGCCGCCGCCGGCCTTGATGCGATGCCCGAGCACGATCTTCTCTCCGACGTCGTGAATACGAGGCTCGAACCTGAACTCGCCGCCTTGTCGCGGGTTCTGAATGGTCCAGCCGGTGAACGCCCGCGCGACCTCGGTGACGTCTTTTTGCGTGTAGCCGCCCTCGACGCCCAACGTGTGTAGCTCCATGAGCTCGCGCCCGTAATTCTCGTTGAGCCCTCTCGGCGCCTTCTTGGCTGACGCCGCGTTCTGGGCGGCCCGCTGCGGCGACGGAAATCCGAGTCCGCCGCCGCCTAAACGGCCGCGGCGACCGAATCCTCCTCGAACGAGCGGCTGCGACATGTCCATGTGCGGGCCGCTGGGATCGGCGCTCATCCAGTTGTCGAGATAGAAGAGCATCGCAGGGCTCTTCGCCGTAGCTTCGAGCAGGTCGCGGAACTTGCCAAGGACGTGGGGACGTATGGCATCGCGATCGTATTGGGTCAGCAGGAACCGGTCGCGGCCTTTCCGCGCGTCGACGTTGAAATGGTTGAACCAGAAATCGGCGAGCACCTCCTGCAGCTGGCGCTCGCTATACACCGAGCGAAGCAGCTTCTGCTCCGACAGCTCGAGGACGACTCGATTGGCCTTCTGCTGCATGGCGCTCAGGGCGTTCGGCGGCTGACCATCTTTTTCGCCTGCCTCGGCTTGTTGCTCACGGCGTTCGCGCCTCGCTTCGAGCTGCGGCAGCTCGAAGCGCTCGACGATCTCGCGCGAGCTCATCCCGATAGTCGCCAAGCCTGCGAGCCTGGCGCTCATGCCCGAATCCGGAATGCGCTCGGGGTGAAGCTGCTGATCGATGTACCGCTGCAGTCCCAACTCGCGAACCTTCACGATGTCCCCAGGGTCCTCAGCGTCGCCCGGTTTGGGACCGAACGCGATGCGGTTGAGCACGTGCGATATCGTCTTGTCGTCGTTTGGGAACGTCGCGGCGGATGGGCTCGACGGCGCCTGCCCTGGCCATCCGGTGCCCGAGGTGGCCAGGCTCATGGCGAGGGCGACCGTCGAAAGGATCTTTGGCTTCTCCGTCATACCACCTTAGACCTGCCCGGCGGGTCGAACGTTTAAAAAACAGACAAGCGTGAAGCGCCCAGCTGTTGCAGATTCTGCCATCTGAGCAACTGCAATTTCTTGTGAGGTTTACGAGATGATCGTCCGTCGACGTGCCCGCCGCTTTATGGATAAACACGGAGGCCAGTAACAGAGGGCGGGGCGTTTGGTCGGCTCCAAGCTCTGATGATGCGCTATCGAATCCGGACTCGGCTTTGTTCCCTCATGAACTGCTGAACGTAATACGGCCCGCCGGTGCCCCGCCCGGTAGAACCGCTGGCCTTCCAGCCGCCGAAGGAATTGATGCCCGCGTTGTCGGTCGTCAGGCGCTCCGAGCCGCAACTGGCCTTGGTGCCAACTATCGCGCTGCGTGTCGAGCGCGATCACGAGCGGACTTTGTGTCGAAAATCGGTATTGCTCTCGAGGAAGCTGACGAATCGGGCTTCTGGCTCGAACTGGTCGCTGAAGGCCATCTGTCATCAAGCAAAGTCGTCTACCAACTACTCGAAGAAGCGAATCAACTCAGCGCAATCTTTGCTGCGTCTCGCATCACAGCCGCCGAAGCGCTCCGCCACGAGCGCCAGCCGTCTTCAACCCGAAACCCAAATCTTCAATAAATCTTCAATCTTCAATCTTCAATCTGCAATCTCCCCGCTGTCTTTCGTGCTTTCGGGTCTTCGTGGTGGTATCGGTGACGCGCTATCGAATCCGGACTCGGCTTTGTTCCCTCATGAACTGCTGAACGTAATACGGCCCGCCGGTGCCCCGCCCGGTAGAACCGCTGGCCTTCCAGCCGCCGAAGGAATTGATGCCCGGCCATGCGCCCGTTGTCGCGCCGGCGCGGCGATTCACGTACGTTACGCCCGCCTGGACGCGACTGAAGAACTCCTCGATGTCGCGATCGTCCTCGGAAAAGATGCCCGCCGTCAGCCCGTACTCGCTCGTGTTCGCCAGATCGATCGCCTCATCGAGCGTCGCGACGTCGCCGATGACGGTAATGGGCACGAACAGCTCTTCTGAAAACAGAGGGTGACTCGTGGGCAGGCCGTCGATGAGCGTCGGCTCGACGAAGTAGCCGTGGGCGAACTCGCCGTCGGTAATCCGGCGCCCGCCGGTGAGAACTTTCCCGCCGTCCTGCTTTGCTTGCGCGATCGCCCGCTCGTAGGTTTTCACCGCTTCCTCGTTGATCACCGGACCCAGATAGACGTCGCGGTCGAGCGGATTGCCGACCTTGATCCTCTTCGTCTTTTCAACAAGCAGACGCACGAACTCGTCGCGAACCGCCTTGCTCACGTAGACACGCGAGCAGGCCGAGCACTTCTGTCCTTGAGCACCGAAGGCCGATCGCATGACGCCGTCGCTCGCCTTGTCGAGGTCGGCCGACTTCATGACGAGCGCAGGGTTCTTGCCGCCCATCTCGATAATGAGAGGCCGCGGCATCGGACGCATGGCGTTGTCGCGAATGAGCTGCATGCCGACGTTTTTTGAGCCGGTGAACACGATGCCGTCAATGTCCGGGTTGTCGATCAGCGCCTGGCCGGCCGTGCTGCCCCCGCCGGTCACGAAGTT
>QHWL01000644.1 GCA_003222555.1 Acidobacteriota bacterium
GCGGGCTTGAACACTACCGTGTTGCCGGCCGCCAACGCACCGCCCGAGGGGCCTGCAGCGAGGGCGAGCGGGAAGTTGAACGGCGAAATCACCGCCCAGACGCCCTACGGCCGCAGCACGCTGAAGTTCTCCTCGTTGGGCCCGAGCGTGCCCAGCCGGGTCGCGAATCCCTCGTGCTTCTCGAGTTGCTCGCAGTAGTACTCGATGAGATCGGCC
>QHWL01000655.1:0-250 GCA_003222555.1 Acidobacteriota bacterium
TGTAGCCCACGACCACAACCGGACTGCTGCCCGCTTGATATTCCTCCGGCAGGAAGGTGCGCCCCAGGACGGTCTGCGCACCCAGCGCTTCGAAGAAGCCTGGCGAGACAACCCAGGAGCGAATCGCTTCCGGTTCGCCGTCGCCGGTGAACAGATGCCCCCACGGCTCGGCCATACCGAACGCTTCGAAGGACTGGCTCCGCTCGCGCCAATCGAAAAAATCGGCGGGCGAAGTCTCTTCGCGCTCAAC
>QHWL01000655.1:446-2923 GCA_003222555.1 Acidobacteriota bacterium
CAACGTCGCTTTAGCCATTCGGGTTGAACCGGTATCCGACCCACGGCTCGGTCACCAGATAGCGCGGATGTGAGGGATCGGGCTCGAGCTTCTTCCGCAACTGTCCCATGAAGACGCGCAGGTATTCGGGCTGTTCCTGAGACGCTTCGCCCCACACCGCTTCGAGCAGCGTGCGATGGGTAATGACGCGGTTGGGATGGCGCGCCATGTAGACGAAGAGATCGAATTCCTTGGGCGTCAGACGGACCTCGCTTCCGCGCACGTGCACGCGGCGTGCCTCGAGATCGATCCGGAAGTCACCGACGTCGAACGAGGCGAGGTCGCTCTCCACACCCGCGCGACGGAGCGCCGCGCGGACGCGCGCCATCAGCTCGTCGATCCCGAACGGCTTGGTCACGTAATCGTCGGCGCCCGAGTCGAGCGCTTCGACCTTGGTCCGCTCCTCGCCTTTCACCGACAGCACGATAATCGGTACGCTCGACACCGCGCGGATGCGGCGGCACAGCTCGACGCCGTCCATGCGGGGCATGTACAGATCGGTGATGACCAGCTCCGGCCGCCACTCGTTGAAGCTCAAGAGCGCCGACTCGCCTTCACCGGCCGTGCGTACCTGATAGCCTTGGCTCGTCAACACCGTTCTGAGCACGCGAGTGATCTGCGGCTCATCGTCGACGACGAGAACTCGTGATTTGTCCGCGGTGGTGGCCATTTCTGCTCCCATCATTTCGCTGCCATGGCGGCCGTGGCCGCCCGCTGTCCGGCCGAACCGACGTCGACGGAAACGGGCAGCAGCATGGCTACCCGCGTTCCTCGCCCGGACGCCGGGTCGTCGATCCAGATCCGGCCCGCCTGCGCTTCGACCAGCCGCCGGGCGATTGGCAGGCCGAGACCGACGCCGCCACGGCGAGGATCGCGAGCCTCGCGCGCCGGAATCCTGAAAAACTTCTCGAATATGCGCTCGCGCAAGTCCGCGGGAATGCCCGGTCCCTCATCGGAGACGGCCAGCCGCACGTGCCGCTCGTCCTCGCTCGTCGCACTGATCCGGATGGTCGTCTCCGGCGGCGCATACTTGCTGGCGTTGTCGAGCAAGATGTACAGCACTTCGCTGATGGAAGCCGGCTCGACCGCGAGCAGGGGCAACGACTCATCCACCTCCACGGCGACGCGATGATCGCGGGTCAGGGTTTCAGCGCGCGTCAATCCGGCACGAATGATGTCGTTGAGGTCGGCGGCGCGCAAATTGAACGGCTGCGACGCGTCGGCTGTCCCGGCGGCCGACAGTCCCTCGATGAAACGATTGAGGCGGTCCGATTCTTCGTCGATGACCTCGAGCAGCTCGTGCTGCCCTTCGCTCGGCAACTCCGAGCCTCCCCTCCACGCTCGCGCGCCAATCAACGCGGTGACCGCCGCCTTGATCGCGGTCAGAGGAGTCCGGAGATTATGCGTCAACGCGTCCAGCAACGCGGCTTTGAGCTGCTCGTTCCTCCGCGCCGCCTCGGCCTCGCTGGCACGGTCGAAGGCCGCTTCCAGCTCCTGATACAACCGCGCAATTTCCTGCCGGCCCTGCTGCGCCTCGGCCGCGCGGCGCTCCGCCCGCGATGCCAGCTCGCCACCGACGACCGCCATGATGATGAACGCGGCCAGAGACACCCAGTCGTTGGGATCCCCGAACTCCAGGCCCGTCGGCGTGATGAAGTAGTGCGAAAATCCGAAGACGGCGCAGAGCGACGCGACAATCGCCGGTCCGGCGCCGCAGAACCGGGCATCGAGCAAGAGCACGAGCAGGAGCACCTGCGCCGCATTGGCCCCGTTCACGCTGTGGCCGACCAGCTCGAGGACCAAAATCGCGACCGCGACCGAGCCGGTCGCCGCAACGTACTTGCGGACCGAGCGCACGTCGCAATTATAGGATGGGCGGCCGGCGCCGGGCGTTACGCCTTCCTTATGCTGCGCAAGCCTTCAGAGCCTGTGAAAAAATGCGACGTTTGAACGCAGAGCTCGCAGAGCACGCTGGGAAATCCATGGGCATTTCTTCTCTGCGGCCTCTGCGGTCTCTGCGTTGAACGTGATTTGTTCACAATCTCTTCAGAGCTACTTCGTTCCCGTGACCGCCTTGTTGTACGTCTTGCTGAAGCCGTTCCGGGCGTTGGTGACAGTGAAGGTGCCGTTGGTCTGCGCCGACACTTTGATCCAGTACGCCGTCCCATTGTGCTGGGGTGGCGCAGGCGCTTGCGTCCCCTGCGGCGGCGGAGTGAACGGAGCCACAGGCATGCCGGGTTGCTGATCGTCGACCAGATTGGCGATGAACATTCCGGGAACGGTGTATTCCTGGCCGCTCAGCAGCGAGAAGTGCACCTGCCACAGATCTTCGAGGCGCGGCGACGAATAAATGATCTTCATCGCGTCCGGCTGTCCGCCTTTGCGCGTGCCATCGTTCATGATGGCCACGTGCGGCTGAAGGGCGTGCACGAGCGCCG
>QHWL01000642.1:0-1749 GCA_003222555.1 Acidobacteriota bacterium
TCGCTCGGCTCGGCGGATCGCCGCGCATTTCTGACCTTTCTGGCGGCCAGCCCGCTCCTGGCGGCGGCGGGCTTCACGCCTGGCTGGGTGGACGAGATTCTGGAGGCGCCTGTCGCCGCGCAAGACGCGGTCGTCATCAAGTCCGTGAGGGAGGCCCTCAACGTCTTTGATTTCGAGGCGGCCGCACGCGCGAAGCTTTCCGTTCCACACTTCATCGAATTCGATCTGGGGGTCTTCAACGACGAAACGCTCAGGGCGAACCGTGAGGCTTTCACGAAGTATCAGATCAAAATGCGCCGGCTGTTGGGCGTCAGCAAGGTCGATCAGTCTGTTCAGATCTTCGGCGTCACCTGGGAGGCGCCGATCTTCCTGTGCCCCGTGGGCAGATTGACGGCGCTGAACCGGGAAGGGAACCTGGCGGTGGCTCGGGCCGCCAAGGCGAAGAATACCTTGGAGATCATGTCGGGGACGCAGCAGCTCGCGGAGGTGAATGCTCTTCGCGGGCAGCCGGTCTGGATTGGAGTCCAAGGGGGAGCACCCAGTCAAACCACCCTCAGACAGATCGAGGCGGCCGGGACTCCGGCGCTCGTCTGGGCGATCGACGGCGTTGGGGGCGGCAACCAAATCGGCGCGCGCGCCGTGCAGCGCGCCGGCGTCCCGAATCTCGAGCGCAAGGACGACCCGCGGTGCAACACCTGTCACAAGAACGAGGGACGGATTACGCTGTCGGATCGAATGAGTGAGGTGATTGGCGCACTGGGCAGTCTCAAGGGCGAGGCCGCCAATCAAGTGTCCTGGAACGACGTCAAGCGCGTCAGGGACATGACGCGTATGAAGATGGTCCTCAAGGGCATCGTGACCGGCGAGGACGCGGAGCTCTCGCTTCAGAACGGGATCGATGGGATCATCGTATCCAACCACGGTGGTCATGAGGACGCCAGCGGCCGGGGAACGCTCGAGTGCCTGCCCGAAATAGCGGCCGCCGTCGGTGGTAGGATCCCTGTGCTCATCGACAGTGGTTTTCGTTCCGGCGCGGATGTCTACAAGGCGCTGGCCCTTGGCGCGACGGCCGTCGGATTGGGGCGCGCCTACAGCTGGGGGCTGGCCTCTTTCGGGCAGCAAGGCGTCGAAACCGTCATCGAGCTGCTGCGGCGTGAGCTGCAGGCCGTCATGGCCCAGACGGGCGCTACGTCGATCGCCAAGATCAGCCCCGCGTCCCTCATTACGCGAAACTGATCAGGCGTCACCGCGGAAGTTGGTACGAAAGGGGAGAACAATGCTGCACGCTGCGAAAGTCTTCGGTAGATTATCTTGCGTCTCCATCGTGGTCGCTATGGCGCTGCTGGCCTGTGTGTCACCGGCACAGGCGCGTGTGAAAAAAATCGTCGTCGACAAGAAGGTATCGCCGGCCTTCGATGGCGCGTCATTCGGCGCGGCGGGTCAATATGAAACGCTTGCAGGCCGAGCCTTCGGCGAGCTCGATCCGAACGACCCGCACAACGCGGTCATCACGGACATCCGCCTGGCGCCGAAGAACGCGAACGGCAAGGTGGAATACGTGGCCACGTTCTTCCTGGTCAAGCCGATCGACATGTCGAAGAGCAGCCATCTGATGTGGGAGGACGTGCCGAACCGCGGCGGCAGAATCACGATCGTGGTGGCGGAGCGCAACGAGGGCGACATCGGTTTGAGCGCGGGGTGGCAGGGCGACAATTCCGGCAACACGGCTCCCGGGCCCAACAATGACTA
>QHWL01000642.1:1881-4258 GCA_003222555.1 Acidobacteriota bacterium
AACCCGATGCCGTACAAGCCGATGAGCCTCGACACGACGCAAGCGACGCTCACCACGCATGCGTCCGAGAGCATCGACGGCGTCATTGGCGCGACGGCCAAGATCCCGAGCGGCGACTGGGCCTGGGCGAAGTGCACCGCGGAGCAACCGTTTCCGGGTACGCCCGACCCGACGCAGGTCTGTGTGAAGGGCGGCTTCGATCCCAAGCTGCTCTATCAGGTGGTCTTCAAGGCGCAGGATCCCTACGTGTTGGGGATCGGCTTCGCGGCATTCCGCGACATGGCGTCGTTTTTCAAGAACGCAAAGCAGGACGACGAGGGGACGCAAAACCCGGTGGCGGCGCAGGTGTCGTGGGTGATTACCCGCGGGGTGTCGCAGTCGGGCAACTTCGTGAGGGCGCTTCTACAGCTCGGCTTCACTCAGGACGAGGGCAACAGGAAGGTCTACGACGGAGCGTGGCCAATTATCGCGAGCCGGCGCATCACGATGAACGCGCGGTTCGCCACGCCGGACGGCACGCTGAAACTCTACGAGTCGGGCGGTGAAGGCCCGCAGTGGTGGAGCGACTGGCCCGATCCGGTGCGCGGCTTACCGGCCAAGGGGATTCTCGACCGGTGCAGCGCCAACAACACGTGCCCCAAGATCATCGAACACGCCGGTTCGGCGGAGGTGTGGGACCTGAATCTCACTGCAGGCTGGCTGGGAACATCAGCCGATGCCGACATCCCGCTGCCGGCCAACGTTCGCCGGTACTACATCTCCAGCACGCAGCACGGCGGCGGCAACGGCAGCTTCGACATCAACCCGCAGGCCGCGCCTGGTTGCCCTGGCACCAACTTCGGCCGGGGAAAGTTTCCCGCCAACCCGGTTCCCCATACACAAACGGTGAACGCGCTGCGGTTCCATTTTCGCAACTGGGTGATGAAGGACATCGAGCCGCCGCCGAGCCGTTTTCCGACGCTCAAGGACCATAACCTGGTGGATCCGACCAAGGAAGCGTTGGGATTTCCGACGATTCCCGGCTTGGATCCGACGGCGCCGACCGGCCTGATCAATCCGCTTCTCGATTACGACTGGGGCCCGGAGTTCGACCGGACGGACGCGTCGGGTGTCAAAACGAAGATCCCGCCGGCCATCAGGCACGTCATCAAGCTGAAGGTTCCAAGAGTGGATGCCGATGGTAACGAGCTCGGCGGGGTTCCGGTGGTGCTGCGCGACGCGCCGCTCGGCACCTATCTGGGCTGGAACATCACCGCCGCCGGCTTCCACGCGGGCAAGATCTGCAACTACGCAGGCGGCATGATCCCGTTTGCCCAGACCCAGGCTGAGCGCACGGCCAAGAGCGATCCCCGCCTGTCATTGGAGGAGCGGTACAAGAGCCACGCGGGGTATGTCGCCGCGGTCAAGACGGCCGCCGCTCGCGCGGTTGCCGAGGGATTCCTGCTGCAGCCGGACGCTGACGCTCTGATCAAGCAGGCGGACGCCAGCAACGTGCTTCGGGTCGGAGGCTCCAAATAGACTAGAGCGGTTTCACGACGGGGTATCACGAAGGCATTCATGAAACGGCTGGTGAAGTCAAGACACACCAGTCGTGAGCGCGCGCGGCCGGCTCATTGAGCCATCTGGTCCGTGCGCGCGACGCATCCTCTCGAACGTACGAACGTGGCAAACGACATGCTCCGGACATCTGACGTTTACGGTCACGCATTCATCCGAGCCCGCCCCGGCGAACTCAATGTCAGTTGGGACCGCGTCGACGATCACTCACAAATCGACCACTCGGTGGCCATGCCTTCGCCGACCGTCGACGCGGAGAGGTCACCCCCGCGGCCACACATCGAAGAGCTCGTCGCACAGCGCGCGTGCGATCGCGACGCGGGCCTTCAGGATCCCTTTCCGAACGGCGAGCCGCCGCGCCCAGCGGCAGAAGTCGTCGTGGCGACGCAGCTGGTGAATCGCCGCTTGGATCAAGGCCCACCGCAACCACGGCGACCCGGCTTTGGTGATGTGGCCACTCCACTGCCGACCGCCACTGCGTTCGACGCGCGGGACCAGCCCGGCGTAACTTGCCAAGTGCGGCCCATCCGGAAAGCGCGTGATGATGCCGACTTCGGCACGCAGGGTCACGCTGAACACCGGGCTGAACCCCGGGCGCGCGTCCAAGGCGCGGGCGATCGGATCGGCAACGGCGGTCGTCCGAATCGTCCCCAGCACCGGGACGAGTTGGGTCCGCACATCGGCGAGCAGCTGGCGCAACCCATGGAGACTCGTACCCGCCCACCCGGCGACCCGGAGCGTGTCGAGCCACTGGGTGCCCCGTTTGCCGAACAACTTGCTGACCCGGGGTTCTCGAACCCCCTGACGCAGCAGCAGCGCG
>QHWL01000651.1 GCA_003222555.1 Acidobacteriota bacterium
CGCGTAGCCGTCCTCCCCTGGGATGTCCAGGTCGCTCACCAAGACGTCCACTCTCCGCTGTTGGAGCATTACGAGCGCATCGGCGGCCGAGGCCACCGCGGTCGTCTCCGCTCCCGCCAGGTGGAGAATCGTCGTCAATAGCTCGCGGACATCAGCCTCATCGTCGACGACCAGGACGTTGACACCGGTGAGGCTGGAGAGCCCAGAAGACGCTCGATGCTCCGTGCCGCGCAGGAGGGGCGCTACCTCCACCGCATCGACCTGTTCCTTCATCAGTGGTAACTCGACGACGAAGCTTGCGCCCAGGCCCTCGCCTGCGCTCTCGGCGCGCACAGTGCCGTGATGCTGTTCGACGATCTGATGCACGATCGCGAGGCCGAGCCCGAGACCACCAACCCGCCGCGCGTCCTCGGCTTGGCGGAAGGGCTCGAAGATGTGTGGCAGGAGGTCGGGACGGATACCGCGGCCTGTATCGCGAACGCTGATGCGCACCATCGCGTTAACGCGTTCGTGGCGCAGCTCAACGCGGCCGTGCTGCGGCGTGAACTTGATGCCGTTCGAGAGCAAATTCCAGACGACCTGCTGAAGGCGAGAAGGATCGCCCAAGACGGCTCCCGCCAGGGGATCAACGACCACTTTGAGTTCGATGTCCCTCTCGTCGGCCAATGCCTGGATCGCTTCGATAGCGGCCTCGACGACCGCCGCCGAATCGACGGGTCGCAATTCCAACCGAAGTTTGCCCGTGACGATGCGGGAGAGGTCGAGGAGATCGCCGATGAGCTGCGCCAAAAGCTTCGTGTTGCGCTCGATCACCTCGAGCGCGTGGCCAGCACGGGAGTCGTCGAGCGCACCGCTACGGAGCACGCTTGCCCAGCCGAGCATTGCCGTCAGCGGCGTGCGCAACTCATGGGAGACCATCGCTAGGAACTCGTCTTTCGCCCGGTTCGCCGCCTGGAGGTCCCGCCGCGATTCCTCCAGGTCACGCACGAGCTGGTCGTACGCACGCATGTCACGGAGGATGCCGATCGCTCCGGTGACCCGTCCCTCTGTATCGCGGAGGGCGGACGCGTTGAGCGTCGTCGGGATCACCTCCTCCGAGGCACTACGTGGATTGAGTCGCACGTTGCGGGTGACGCCGCGTTCCACGACCTCTCGCAAGGCCGCGATAAACTCGCGCGTCTCCTCACGTGAGATGATGTGGGACAGGGAGTGCTCGACCAGCTCGTCTGGGCGGAAGCCGAGGAGGTTGAAGACCGCATCGTTCGCCTGCAGGATCTTTCCATTCAGGTCGGAGACAAACACCGGATCGGGAGCGTCCTTGATGAGGCTCTCGGCGTACGCCCGGGCTTTGTCCAGCTCTCGCATGTCCCGCAGGATACCGATGACGCCGATGACCCTGCCACGAGGGTCGCGCAAGGCTGACGCATTCAGGGTCGTGGGAATAACGTCGCCCGACGCGCTGCGCGGGCTGAGTCGCACGTTACGCGTCACTCCGCGCTCCACGACCTCGATGACAGCGGCCACGAACTCTTCCGTCTCCTGGGTCGTGAGGAACCGAGAAAGGGACTGCTCGAGCACCTCATCGCGGCGAAGGCCCAACAGCTGCGATACCGCCTTGTTCGCCTGCAGGATTTTGCCCTTGAGGTCCGAGACAAAAACGGGATCAGGTGCGTTGGCGACGATGAGCTCGGCGGCCAAGGCTGTCAGTCGGATCTTGGACGCGGAATCGGCCAAAGTCCTGGGAGCCATACGCGGAGTCCTTCCAAAGAGGCTGGCAGAGCTGTGCAGTATAGCTCATCTCAGGGCGTGCCGGGGCGGAGACGAGCTTCCTGCCGCCGGCCGAGCAAAATGACCGCCGTCGTCTCTTACGGCGCTAGCCGGCCGTGGATTGAGTTCCCAAAGGTGGCCGCCATCAACACAAAAAAGAGCCCGAGGGGATTTTGACCTACCTCGGGCTCCATCAACTCGCCGCAGGAACTTACCGAGACTCAGACCATCCAATCCCTCCTCGAGGCTTCGAGAGTCAGGACACGCTGGTTGGTCACTTCGGCGATCCGGGCGGCTTGATGCTTGGGGTAAACGAACTCGACCGATTTCCGGTGCACGACGGTGGGGCAAACCTGCATACCTTCTCTTTCTCCGGGCGTCCTCAGGTTCCTGCTGCCGAGAATTGGCCGCAACGACGCTGGTGATCGGGTGATTACTTGATGGCCGGTTCGGTAGCGTTACCGTGTAACGTTCACCCGTTCCGTCGGTCACTTGACATGACGAGTCACGACCGGCAACGTTATGGTCGAGTGCGAACCTTTTGGTTCGGCTGAAGGCGCCTTCTGCCTCAGATCACGTGGCAGGTCGTTGGGGTTGGCGAGCCAGTGATCTTCCCGCTGTAATTCCAGTTTGCCGCGGATTGTTCGTGCGGCTCTCAGCCCGTACAATGGAATGGGGTCTGCAGCATACAAATCGAGGGAGAACCGCATGGACCACATCTGGGTAATGGTCGACCAGAACGGTGCGCAGACGCTATTCCAGCTCGTCGAGGTAGGAGTTGGTCCTGACGCATCGCGGCTTGTCAAAGACCTTCACTTGCCGGCCGTGTTGATCGACGTTGCGCTACCGGCGAAGCATTTCGGGGCGATGTCGGCTCCGCGTTCGTTGGATCGTACCGGATCCGGGCGCCAGAACCGCTACGAGTGGCCGCATTGGCTGGTCGAGGCCATGAAGCTCCCCAAAGACCAGGAAGAAATGATCTTGCGAGGGAACGCGGCAAAGCTCTTCCGTCTCCCCGCGACCACGTGAAATGAACGCGAGAACTGGGGTCCGTGTCGAATCTAGGGAACGCCGGTCTCAAGGTTTGGCCGGTTCCACGTGGGTCTTGCGGAGCAAGGGCGCGGCCTCCGGCGAAATCATGAACCTGATCATCGCGCGCGCGGCGTCCTGCTCCTTCGAGGCCGTCAATACAGCGACGCTCGAGGGGCACGGCTTGTTCAGGAAGCCAGGCAGTGGCCCGACATAATCAGTTCCAGGTACGCCGACCATGATGTTGGTCTGCTGAATGCCGATCTCGAAGTCGCCGCGCGCCAGATAGTCGGTGACGGGACCGCCGGTGGTGAAAGTTGTCTTGGCCTTCAACTGCTCGGTGAGGCCGAGCTGCGCAATCCCCTGCCCGACATTCGTGCCGCTGCAGCCACGCGAATAGCCGATCGACTTCGCCGCGAGCAAAGTCGCCTTGTACGCTTCCACGGTGCTGATGTTGGGTTTCGGCGCGCCAGCCCGCACCGAAAGGCCGAGACCGGCGAGCACGAACGGCGTAACCGTGCTGGCGACGACCTTGCCATTCTTGACGAGATCCTCAATCGGGCCGGGATTTCCGGTGATGAGGTCTGCCGGGCCGTTGTTGAGTCTCTGCTCCAGCGCGGCGCCCTCTTCCTGGATGACGGTCACCTTGTGCCCGCTCGCACGCTCGAACGCGGCGGCGAGCTCACGCACCCCCGGCGTCGCGCCCTGGTTGGTCAGGATGACGAGTTCGCCCGCAAGGGCCGCTCCCTGCGATCCCAGGGCTGCTCCCAAAATGCACGCTGCGGCGAATTTCGCGCACGCTCTCATGGCTTTCTCCTGCTGTGTTTCTGTCGGCAGCCGGATCGAATGTTCTGCTGCCCAACCGGCGAAAGCTTATACTGCCTCGCTGCCGTAAGCCAGTCTGTAGGGTGGGGCCGCGCAGCAATCGAATCGGCCGGCGCGCCGAGTTCCGGAAGGGAGGCAGACATGCAACGCCGTCGGGTGTGCGCGGTCGTCGGAGTCTCTTTCTGCCTCGCATCCGTCGTTTCCGTTTTTGGACAAGGCGCGCAGCGGCCGCAGGTCAGAATCGAAACTGTGTATCCACGACACGTGGCACGTG
>QHWL01000650.1 GCA_003222555.1 Acidobacteriota bacterium
CGATTCCGGTGTCCGCGCGAGCTGCATCAATGCGCGTCTGGTCAGGCGCCGCGGACGGGTGCGCGGGTCGGGCTCCCAGCGCCAGAAGTACTTCGCCAGAGACCCGAACTCGTCGCGCACAGCCGCGGCGCGCCTGGCGTTGTTGATCGTCGATTCGATCTTGCCGCGATGGCGGACAATGCCAGCGTCGTCGAGCAGCCGCGCCGTGTCGCGTGCACCGAACCCGGCGACACGGTCGATGTCGAATTCCGCGAATGCTCTGCGGAATTGCGGACGTTTGCGGAGAATCGTCAACCAGCTCAGACCGGCCTGGAATCCTTCGAGGCAGATCTTTTCGAACAGCCGGTGATCGTCGGTCACCGGCAAGCCCCATTCATCGTCGTGATACCGCAGATAGAGCGGATCCTCGCCGGGCCACCAGCAGCGCGTGACACCATCGGCGTGGCGAACGAGACCAGCGGTCAGGCTCATGAGCACGGCGCCTCGCCGCCGAACAGCTGAAACAGTATAAACATGGCAACTTCTCCAGCGTAGCGCTTTCGATTACACGATTCGTCGTTTAAAATGGACGAGAGCGCGCGGGGCGCTTCCAGTCCGCGGAAAGGGCCGTGCCCACCCAACCGACGCGAAGGCCACGAACCTTCTTTCTTGCCTGATTTCGGGCGGACTCCAGGCGCGTCATGAAAGGAGATTCGCATGCCCGCCCGAGAACTGCCCGACCGACCGAACCTCGATCAATACAGGAAACAAGCGAAGGAGCTCGTCAAGGCGGCGAAGGCCGGTGACGCGCGCGCATTCGTCCTCATGCGCGAACATCATCCGCGGTTGAAGCAGCTGCCGGACGACCAGTTGCACCGCACGACCTTCGCACTCGCCGACGCGCAGCTTATCGTCGCGCGGGCGCATGGCTTCGACAGCTGGCCGAAATTCGCGAAGCACATCGAAACGATCACCAGTGAGAGCCCGTCTCGGATCTGGACGCGTGCGGAGAAGGCCCTCGTCGACGGGGACGTCGCGGCGCTCGACGCGCTGCTCGCGCGCCACGGCGACATGCTGCGCAAGGGTCCGGTCCAGTCGTCGTGGTGGGGCGGCCTCGCGCCGAACTATTCGAAGGGAGATGCCCGCGCGATCATCGCGAGGGAACATCACTTCGAGAGCTGGGATCAGTTCGCCGCATTTGCCGAGGCGATGAAGGACACGCTTTCGCCCGTCGCGCAGTTCGAAACGGCAGTCGCCGCCGTCATCGATGGCGACGTCGTGACACTCGACAGGCTGTTGCGCGCGAGTCCGTGGCTTGTCCGCGCACGCTCGACGCGTGTACATCATTCGACGCTGCTCCACTACGTCGGCTCGAACGGCGTTGAAGGATTTCGCCAGCGGACGCCGAAAAACATCGTGAAGGTCGCCGAGGCCCTTCTCGACGCTGGCGCTGACATCAACGCGACGGCAGACATGTACGGCGGCGGGTCCGACACTCTTGGCTTGGCGGCGACGAGCATCCATCCGGTTACTGCGGGCGTGCAGGAAGAGCTGATGGCTTTTCTGCTCGCGCGTGGTGCGTCGCTGGGTGGCGACAAGGGCGCGGCCGCGTGGTCGAAGTTGATCAACGCGTGTCATGCGAACGGACGCCCAGGCGCCGCCGAGTTCCTCGCCAGACGCGCGGACGGCTTGGATCTCGAGGCCGCGGCCGGCGTCGGCCGTCTCGACATCGTCAAGGCATTTTTCGACGCGAACGGCCGGCTCACGGCGAACGCCACGAAGAAACAGATGGAGGACGGCTTCACATGGGCATGCGAGTACGGCCGCACCAACGTCGTCGAGTTTCTGCTGCTGCGAGGCATGGACGTCGCCGCGAAGCTCCGACACCATCGACAGACCGGTATGCATTGGGCGGCGTACGGCGGCTACGCGGATACCGTCCGGGTGCTGCTGCGGCACAAGGCGCCCGTCAACGTGAAGGACGACACGTTTGAAGGCACGCCGCTCGGCTGGGCGCTGTATGCGTGGGCAGGCGGCGGGCCGCACGCGGGCGACCGCCGCTACTACGACGTCGTGAAGCTGCTCGTGGCCGCCGGCGCCACGGTCGCAACCGAATGGCTCAACGAGGATGAACGAGATTTTCCGATCGCGAAAAGAATTCGAGAGGACACCGTGATGCGCGCGGCGCTCGGCGGCAAGTTGAGATCTACGGCCGGCCCGTCCCGGTCGGAGGACGGTCAATCGGAAACATGAACTGCGCGCAACTGGCGCAAATCTTAGATCTTTTCGAGGAGGATCGTTGGCGTAATGTTTATGGGGGTGAACTCGAAGTGCGCCCGCCAGGTGCGCCCACCACACGGTCGGGTGACCGCCAAGGTGACGGGTTGTTCAGGTAGGTTCTGGTGTCGGCTTGCGAGGCGCTATCGGGTGGGCGCCTGCCACCCATTGGCCGAAGAGCGGTCGTTGGCTCGATCGCGATCGAGCGGTGGACTGGAGACCAGCAGGACGTGACGGCGACGACGACAAACACGCCAATGACGGTCGCCATGACTCTGGGCTCGGCGGCGGAACTCTGATAGACGACGACCGCCAACAGTCGGCTGGCGGCCACGGCCAGCACAAGACCCGTCAGCGTCCCTATCGCAAGCAATACGGCGACGCGACTCATGACCA
>QHWL01000098.1 GCA_003222555.1 Acidobacteriota bacterium
GGTAACTTCTTCCAAGCCAGAGCTTTGGGTAAGTGCGGAGAGACGTTAAACCTGCGAGTAGTTGATGTCAACGGTTTCTTGACATGTCGCTGATTTGTAGCGATTATCTCCAATAACCGTTCTGAAGCAGGCCGAGCCGATGCAGTGGCGACCGGCCTCTTGCTGGCTGTGCCGAGGGTTCGCTGGTCAGGCCCGAGCAATGAGTAGTGAGTAAGGAGATTTCACATGACTCATCGATTTCTCGTGTCCTTAAGTGTTGTGACCATGCTGATGGTGATGCTGTCGCTGGCGACAATCCCTGTAGCAGGACAGGGGTCATCGCCCAAGGCGAAAACGAATGGAGCGGCGGCGAAGGTCTACACTCCGCCGCGTACGCCGGACGGCCAGCCTGACTTACAGGGGTTTTGGACCAACGCCAGCTATACGCCGTTGGAGCGACCCGATAAGGTCACCAAAGAGTTCTATACACCGGAGGAAGCGGCCCAGTTTGAAAAGCAGTTCGTTGACACTGAAGCTGACCAGACTGAACCCGGAACGATCCCCGACGTGCACTATGACCATACTCAGTTTGGGCTCGACCGGAGTCTCGCAGGGTACTCATCGAGCCTGCGAACGTCTATGATCGTGGATCCTCAGGATGGGAAACTGCCTCCAATGTCAGCCGAGGGACGGAAAAGAGCCGCCGAACGCGCAGCGGCGAGGAAGCAAATGGGCGGTCCGTACGACGCCGCTCAGAACATGCCATTGGGCACGCGGTGCATCGTCATGGACCGCATGGGGCCGCCGATGCTTTATGGGAACTACAACAATAACTATCAGATCTTACAGACTCCCGGATACGTGACGATTCTCGCGGAGATGCTCCACGACGTTCGGGTCATCCCCCTGGACGGGCATTCACAACTGCCGCAAAACGTGCGCCAGTGGACGGGAAGCGGCCACGGCCACTGGGAAGGCGATACGTTGGTTGTCGAGACGACAAACTTTAACGGCAAGAATCCTTTCAGAGGTTCCAGCGAGAACATGCGTTTGACTGAGCGCTTCACACGCGTGGACGCGAACACGATCCGCTATCAATTCACGGTCGACGATCCGGCGACGTGGACAAAACCCTGGTCCGCAGAGCTGCCCATGAAGACGACGATCGGTCCGCTATTCGAGCACGCGTGTCACGAAGGGAATTATGGCTTGACCAACATCCTCGCTGGAGCTCGGGCCGAAGAAAAGAGAGCTGCTGCAGCGGCCGCGAAGAACTCGTCCAAGTAATTTTCGAAGAAGAAAAAGGGGTCGGGACTCCCGACCCCTTTTTTCTACACGCCGGACAGGTGTGTCGTGCTGTCGCCTATTTTCTCCGGAGTCGGGACCCCCACCTTGTCCATCATAGTTAACAGCAGGTTCGTCATCGGGGTTCTCTCCGGGTAGGCGAGGTGACGCCCTCCTTTGAGCTGGCCCGCAGCCCCGCCCGCAAGAAGGCACGGCAGGTTCACGTGATCGTGGAGATTGCCGTTGCCCAACCCGCCGCCATAGAGAATCAATGAATGGTCGAGCAGCGAGCCGTCGCCGTCGGCGGTGTCGCGCAATCTCTTCAAATAGTACCCGAGCAGCTGGACATGATACTGGTCGATTTTGGCCTTCCTCGCAATCAACTTCGGATTGTTGATGTGATGCGAGCAGGAGTGATGCTGCTCGGGCACACCGATGTTTTCGTAGGTGAGTGTGCTCGTTTCGCGGGCCAGTAACATCGTCACCACGCGCGTGATGTCGGCCTGGTAGGCCACCACCTGCAAATCGAACATCAACTTGGCATGCTCTTCAAACGTTTCCGGGATGTCACTTGGGCGGTCCGGCAATGACAGCTCGGACTCGGCTCCACGCTGCTCGGCGATTTGAACGCGCTGCTCGAGCTCGCGAACGGCCTCGAGATACTCACCGAGCTTGGTGCGATCGCTCGAGCCAAGCGTTTTCTCGAGACCGGCCACTTCCTTCGTGACGGAATCGAGAATAGTGCCGGTCTTGCGCGCCTGCGCGAGCCGCTGGGCCGGGGTGCCGCCATCGCCAAACAGCCGTTCAAAGACGACGCGCGGGTGGGCCTCCATGGGGAGCGGCGTCGTGGCAGACCGCCACGAAATCGTGTTCGAGAAGAAGCAGTCCTCGCTGTCGCAACCGATCTGAGTGGGCTTCTCCAGACTGAGCTCGAGCGAGGGCAGCCGCGTGTCCTTGCCGAGCTCCCTGGCAGCTATCTGGTCGACCGTGGTGGACAACTGGACCCCAGCGACCCCGGTTCTGTCCCGATCATAGGCATGCACGCCGGTCAGCCACACTGCCGTGGCACGCGCATGGTCGCCGTTTCCGTCGCCAAGCGAGTCCGCTTGCGAGTGCGCGAGTCCACTCAGCACGACGATGCGATCGCGAAGAGACGCGAGCGGGCTCAGAATGGGCGAAAACTCGAAGCCGGCGCCCGTGGTGGCCGGCACCCACATGTTCTGGATCGTCCCGTTCGGAATATAGATGAACCCCAACCGACGCACGGGCTTGGCCGGCGTTTGGGCCAGGGCGGAGAGCGCGGGAACCATCGCGTCCAACAGCGGCAGCGCCATTGTCACTCCCATACCGCGCAGGAAGGTCCGTCGGGGGAGCGACTTCTTCGTAATGATCATGGCTCTCTCCTCACCTCAAATTGGACAGCTCACCTAGCTTGGCTTCTGTCGGTCATAACGGGATGCCCGCGCTCAGCGACTCGAGGCGCTCACCTTTTCGGGCGACACCGGTGCCTGTGCCGTCCTCATCTGAAATGGCACGCTTTTGACGATGCCCACGATCAGCGACGAGAAGGCGTAATCGCTGCGCGCAGCGTCGCGCACGATCGCGCGGACCGTTGGAGCGTCGTAATACGCAAGACTTCGGCCCAACGAATACGTGAGAAGGTTTTCGGTCAGGGTGCTGACGAATCGCTCGGGACGATTCAGCAGCAGTTGTCGGAGCCCGCCCACGCCCTCGAACTTGGTGCCGTCAGGAAAAACGCCTGAAGCGTCAATCGGGGTAGCCGACTCATCGACGGTCCGCCATCTTCCCACCCCGTCGAAGTTGTCGAGCGCGAAGCCGATCGGATCCATCCGCGCATGGCAGTTGGCGCAGACGGGATTGGTGCGATGTTGGGCCATGGACTCCCGCATCGAAAGTCGCTTGCCGGAGTCCTTGGCCTCCGTGACGAGTGCCGGCACGTTGGGCGGCGGCGGCGGCGGCGGCGCGCCGAGAAGGTTCGAAAGGACATACTTCCCGCGCAGCACCGGCGAGGTCCTGTTGGCATACGACGTCAGCATCAGGATGCTCCCGTGGCCCAGCAGCCCGCGGCGCGGGCTGTCGTCGCTGTACGTGATGCGCCGGAAGTTGGTCCCGAACACATTCCCAATCCCATAGTGGCGGGCCAGACGTTCGTTGACGAACGTATAGTTCGCGCTCAGCAGATCGAGAACGCTGCGGTTCTCGCGGAAGATGCTTTCAAGAAAGAGCTCCGTTTCACGCTCGAAGTCCTGCGCCAAGCTCAGATCGAAATCCAGGAACAATCGCGGGCTCGGAGTCTTGGCCTCCACGTCGCGCAGGTACAGCCACTGTGCGGCGAAGTTGCTCGCCAGCGACTGCGCGCGAGCGTCCGCCAGCATCCGGTGCACTTGCTCTTCGAGCACCGCCGGATCCTTGAGTTTCCCACGGACGGCCACGTCCAACAGCTCGTCATCGGGGATGCTGCTCCAAAGGAAAAACGAGAGACGAGAGGCCAGCTCCAGGTCGCTGATTCGATAGACAGTGTCCGGCCTGCCCGCCGTAGCTTTAGCGTAGGCGGGGTCGCGTTCGATGCGAAACAGGAACTGCGGACTCACGAGGACCCGTTCGAGCGCCTGCTCGATGCCCACGTCGAATCCCGCCTGGGTTCGGCCGGAGTTGTAGAGGGCGAGCAGCGGCTGGAGGTCCGCGTCGGTCACGGGCCGCCGATAAGCGCGACGAGCCACGGTCGACAGGATCTGCTTCGCGCACGGGCCTTCATTTCCTAGACGCGGGGACCGCTCGCTACGCTCGCTATCGTCCGGGCGACACACGAAGATTCGGCGACGGCTGGGTGTGTCCCCCGGCCCCGTTGGGTTCTGGGGGCCCTTGAGCGTCACACTTGCAACGCCGGGCAGCTGACCTCGGCCGCGCTGGCGCGGCAGAACGAGATTTTCGCTGGGCGTCGAAGAGTGCTTGATAAACGTGACCACAATCACCCGCGGGCCGGCCTTCATCGGGAGAAGGAGGTCGAAACCGTTGGCAATCGCGGCTCTTCGAGCTTCCGCTTGTCGATCTCTCTCGAATCGCCGATTAACCACTGATGAATCGATCGGGATTAAGGTTCCGGGCTCGAGCTCCAGGGAGGTCGCAGGCGAGGATCTCGGGAATGTGCTCTGAGGCGCTGGGCCAACGTCCTTGACACCAAGCGGTGCGGGCTGGTCGGGCTCCGGCTTGTCGGAAACCGTGAACAGGCGCACGCGCTCGCCGTCCACGCTCACCTCGATCTGCTGCGGCTCGCGGGGCGCAGTCGTGAGCTCGATATGGATGGTGTACTCGCCATCCAATGGCAAAAGCGTGCGGATGGCAGTGCCGCCTCGCGTGCCGACCGGCAGCCCCTCCACGGGAACATCCTGGCTGTGTTCGCTCGACATGCGGTACGTGTCGACGATCCGGATCGTCGGGTCCCCTACCGCCAGACGGCTGATTTTCTGGGCCGCGGATAGATATTGCTCGAGCTGCGTGGAGGAAACGAAGAGCAGATCGGCAAGATTATCGAAGCCGGTACTGGAATTGTCGGCCGGAAGGAGCGAAGTGAGGTCGACCGCTTTGGGAAGATCCTCGAGCGCGAGCAGATCGCGAATCGCGTTCCTGTATTCAGTACGAGTCAGGCGGTGAAAGGCGGACAGCTTGCCAGGATTGGGACTGGCCGCGGCCGCGCGATCGAGATGGGTCTCCAACTGTGCGGCCACAGCATCGTACGTGGCTTCGTCCGGCCGGAGTTGCCCGGCAGGGGGCATCGCGCGAGTCCGAAGCTTCCGGACCACCTTTTCCCACGCGTCCGCCGCTGCGCTCACATTCCCCACGTCCATCTTGTCGAGCGCGAGCCCGGCCGTGCGGAGTTTCTCGTTGTGGCAGGAGACGCAGTATCGATTGAGCACCGCGCGCGGAGAGCCCGGGGCTGGAATTGCACTCGAGGGTTCCTGGGGCGTGCCGGCCACCGTGACGTAGCCGGAGGCGGCAATCAGCATTGCCATCCAAGCGGCGATCACAAAAAGCCCCCAGCGCGACAGCCCTGGGGTGTCAAGGAGGCCTCTCATTCCGACCCCTCTCGTGCGACAGCCGGCCACCTTTGCCAAGGCTTCGGCAAAACTCGCCAGCGCTCGAAGAGCCCAGGCGAGTCGCGGCACACTTCAAACAGCCTTACCTATTCACACGACAAACGAGTCATTATTTGGAAAGTGTAAGGAAATTGTCAACCAAAAAGGGGACAACGATGTAAACTACCACGCGCCCGTCGCACGGAATAAATTGGCTTCGAACCAAAAGCGCTACCACGGAGGACACAGAAACGAACTGAGGGCACGGATGAGTTTTGTACAAAGAGAACCGTGAGCTCCGTGTCGTGTTTCTCATCCGTGACCTCCGTGGTAGACCTCTTGTTCTCCTTCTGAAGGAGGCTACGAAGATGCGCAGCACAGGCCGAAGCGGTTGGTGGGCAGTGGCGCTTTCCTCCTTTCTCAGCATCGGCGCGGCGGGCCCGGTGGTTCCGTTGATCGAAGCGGTCAAGAAGGTGGATAAGGTGGCCGTCCGCGCCCTGCTGCAACGACCGATTGATGTGAATCTTCCCGAGGCAGATGGAATGACGGCGTTGCACTGGGCGGCACGCCTCGATGATCTGCAAACGGCGGACTTGCTGATTCGCGCCGGCGCAAACGTGAAGGCCGCGAGCCGCTATGGCGTGACCCCGCTATCGCTGGCGTCCGCCAACGGGAACGCGGCCATGATCGAGCAGCTGTTGAAGGCCGGCGCGGACCCGAACACCGCCCTGCCGGAAGGCGAGACCGCTCTGATGTCGGCGGCTGGGACGGGGAATGTCGCTGCGATCAAGGCGCTTCTGGCTTACGGAGCAAGCGTGAACGCCAGGGAGAGCTCGAAGGGGCAGACCGCGCTGATGTGGGCGGCAGCGGAAGGCCACGCGGCTGCTGTCCAGCTGTTGATCGAATCGGGCGCCGACGTCGATGCGCGTTCGAAGGGGAAGTTCACTCCGTTGCTGTTTGCGGTTCGGAGGGGTGCGATCGACGTTGTCCGCATCTTGCTCGCAGCGGGAGTGGACGCGAACGAAACCGTGCAAGGAGCGGCGTTCTCGACGGGCGTGGCCGGGCCCACCGAGGATAGCACCTCCGTCTTGGGCCTGGCCGTCATCAATGGCCAGTTCGACATCGCCAGGCTGCTGTTGGAGAAGGGCGCGAATCCCAACGCCCCCGACTCGAGGGGCTCTTTGCTGCACGCCCTGGCGTGGATGCGGAGGCCCGGGTCCGGAACGGGCCCCGCTCCGCCGCAGCCGGTGGGCGATAGCCTCGAACTAGCCAGGGCACTGCTGGCGCGTGGGGCGAACCCGAATGCTCGAATCGCATGGAAGGACATCCCATTCGACCGTGATGATGGAGAGGCAAAGAGTCCGCCGAATATCTCGGTGGGCCGCGATTTCCTCAGCATGGTGGGCGCAACGCCCTTCTTTCTGGCGGCAAAAAACGGCGACGTGGCCCTGATGCGCGTGCTCGTTGCCAACGGCGCCGATCCGCGGCTGCCGACTGTGCAGAACGTGACGCCGTTCATGGCGGCCGCAGGGCTCGGCTATTGGGATGGGGAAACCCCCGGTCCACTGAACGGGACTCCCGAGAGCGAGCGGCTGGACGCGGTCAAACTCGCATTGGAACTGAGCGGCGACGATATCAATACGGTCGCCGACTTTGGGGACTTCCCGATCGAGGGAGATGGCGAGGCTCTGCTCTTTGCTTATCCCGACAACCTCGAAAGGCTCCCCGAGGCCGCGCGAGCAGACGTGCGATGGACGGGCAGCACGGCGCTGCACGGCGCTGCGATAATGGACCAGTTGTCGATCATCCAGTTCCTGGTGGAGAAGGGCGCCAGGCTCGACGCGAGAAACAAGCTGGGATGGACGCCGTTGATGGTCACGCAGGGCATGCTCATCGCGGCTAATGGGAGGTGGAAGCCGCGGGCGGAAGCACTCATTCGTCAATTGATGATCGAGCGTGGCTTGGACCCCGTCCTTCACAGTCAACGCCGCCTTTCTACATCGACCGACGCGCGGCCTCGGCCATAGTCAATCTCCGCCCTCCCTCTCGCCATGAGGCCGGTTGAACTCACCCAGGAGGCGAAAATGACGTTGCCGGCATTCTCACGCATTTCGATCGGCATGGCTGCTGCGACACTGTTTGTTGGTCTTTCTCCCACGCTGCAAGCACAGGATTTCATCAAAGGAGAGCGTCCGCAACAGCGCGGCTACTCGCTCGCGGTGATTACCGAAGGGGGTAAGACCGTGTGGCTGGCTGGGCAGACAGCGACCGCGGACGACTCGGGCAAGTCGCTGGCCGGAGACTTCGAAGGGCAAGTGCGGCAGATATTCAAGCTCCTTAACGCCACTCTCCAAAAAGCGGGCGGGAAACTCAGCGACATGGTTCAGATGACGGTGTTCATTACTGACGTTCGCTATGGCGATCGCCTCACGGAAATTCGGAGAGAGATATTCGGTGACAATTTTCCGGGCAGTGCGCTGATTACGATCACCGCGTTGGCCAACCCCGACGCAAAGATCGAGATTCAAGGCTACGCCGTTATCGGAAGCAAGTAAGGAGGCTGCCGTCACCGTTCGATCCCGGCGGCGGCCAACGCCGCCTGGCCGTCAGGGCTGCCGAGGTGGCGCACAAAAGCCCTGGCAACCTCCGCGTTGGCTCGGGCCATCATCGGGGCGCCGGCGTACGACGTATAGTTCTGCACTTCCGCCGGCAGCGGGCCGACCAGCCGCAGGCCCTTGTCGCGGTAGAGTCGAATCTCGGTGAGCTGGCCGAAGCTCACCTCCTTGCCCTTGCCCTTCAGTACGTGCCCCATGACTGACGCGCCGTCCTCATAGCGAGTGATCTTGCCCTCGACCTGCTCGTAGAGGCCCATCTTCTTGAGGAGCTCCTCGAAGTACACGCCGCTGGAACCGCGAGTGAATACCAACGATTCCGCGGCCAGCACCGAGCGCTTGAGGGCCTCGACATTCGAGATGTCCGGCATCGGCGCGCCGGCACGGACCGCCACACCCATCCCTACCCGTCCGAGCGTGACGCGTTGGTTCCCAATCTTACCGGCCTTGGCGAACTCGTCGAGGACGGCAGGCGGAGCAATCACGACGTCCCACGTCTCTCCCCCGGCGACCCGCGTGCGTATCTGCGGCGCCGGGGCAAACGCGATCTTCACGGCGTGACCCGTTCGTTTCTCGAACGCCACCGAGGCGGGCCTCAGCCCCGGTTCGACGGCGCCCGCGCTTAGAACCGTAATGTCGGCCGCTGTCGTCGCTTGCCCAAGCAGGACGCCCGCTCCTAGTCCCAAGACCGCCAGGCTCTTCATCATGCGATACCTCCGTATCATGCGATACCTCGCATGCGCAACCGGCCCCAAGGAAACGAATCGCCGACGTCGCACATGAGATCATCAGTACCCCTCAATCTTCAAGACCCGGTCGATCAGGCCGCTCGCGTCCCCAAGACCCTGGCGATCGCGGTCATGGTATTCCAGTTGCGCGTGGTGACCGGTACCCCAAAGAGCCGGTCGAACGTGCCAAGGTAGCCGATGACCTTCATGTGGCGCCGGTACAGTCCGAACAC
>QHWL01000099.1 GCA_003222555.1 Acidobacteriota bacterium
AAGGGCGCTCAATTGGAATCGCCCCTTCGCCGATCGCCCCGGCGACGCGCAATTGGTCGGCGTGAGCGGAATCTCAGGGATGGGAGGCGAAGAGCTCGGCACCCTGCTGCGGCCGATTGCCACGCCGCTGGTCATGTCGGGCTTCGAGCCCGACGTCGCCGATACGCTTGCGGGGGCTTTCCGCGATCAGGGATTCATCCCGACGGGCGGGAGCACGGCCGGCTTGCACGCCGGCGAGATGCCGTACGAGGGCCCGCTCAAGCCGGGCGATGCCATCGGCGTGATGTTCGTCAACGGCGATCTCCAATTCGGCGGTACGGGGACGGTCACCCACATCGACGGCGACCGCGTCTACGCGTTCGGCCACCAAATGTACAACCTGGGGCCGACCGAGTTTCCGATGACGCGGGCCTACGTCTACACGGTGCTGCCCAGCCTCTTCTCGTCGATGAAGCTGTCGACGACGGGCGACGTCATCGGCACATTTCTTCAGGATCGCGCGACCGCGATTGCCGGCCGCCTCGGACCGGGGCCGCACATGGTGCCGATCACGGTGACGCTCGAATCGGACCGCGGCCCGGCTCGCACGTTCCACTTCGGCGTGGTCAACGACCAGATGTTCACGCCGCTGATGACCTACGCGAGCCTTCTCACCACCCTTGGCTCGTACGAACGGCAGTTTGGCGCCGCCACGTTCAACGTGCGCGGCACGGCGAAGCTGAAGCAGCGCGAGGCGGTCGCTTTCGACAACGTCTTCTCCGGCGAATCGCCCTCGGTCGGCGCCGCCGCTTATGTCGTCGCGCCGATCACGGCGCTGATGGGCAACGACTACGAGAAGGTCGAGGTCGACGCTCTCGACGTCACCATCAAGTCGTCGGAGCAGCCGCGAACCGCGATACTCGAGCGAGTGTGGCTCGACGATCCGCGCCCGCGCGCGGGCCACGCCGTGCCTCTCAAGGTCCTCCTCCGCACGTATCGCGGCGACGAACTGGTTCGCACGTTGCCAATCGAGATTCCGGCCAACGCCAGCGGTCCGTTGTCGCTGATGGTGTCGGACGGCTCGCGGCTGGCGCAATTCGAGCAGCGCGAGGCCCGCCCGCAGCAGCCGCGCAGCGTGCCGCAGATGATTCGCGCGCTGAACAAGGCGCGGCGCAACGACACGCTGTACGTGAAGCTCCTCGGAACGGAGCCAGGCGCGGTGGTCAACGGCGAGCTGTTGTCGTCGCTGCCGCCGTCGGTTCTCGGCGTCCTCGAAGCCGATCGCAACGGCGGCAGCTTCAACCCGCTGCGCAGTGCGACGCTCGGCGAGTGGGAGCTTCGGACCGAGCACGCAGTGAACGGCTCGCGGACGCTGACGTTCACCGTCTCACAAAACTGAATCTGGTAAATTTAGTAATCTGGTGAATGGGTAATTGCACTTACTCGATTACCCGATTGTTCCAACTCGGCTCGAGCTTTTTCTTTATGCCTGCTTCACGGGTCCGCTCCCCTCGACACCCCCGGAACCTGCCCGCTCTCCGCGAGGGCGCTGTGGCGGCGGCGATCCTCGCGCTGACGCTGGCGCCGATCGACGCGTCCTCGCCAAAAACGTTTCAGGCGGCGACCCAGGCCGATTTCCTGAAAGGCGATGTCGAGAACCTTTCGATCGACAGTCACGGCCAGCTCGTGCTCGGGCCGGCCATCGAGCTGGTGTACGAAACATCGGCGCCCTCGCTGTGGGCGGTCGCGGCCGGATCCGATGGGTCGCTGTTTATCGGCTCGGGCAACGAAGGCAAGGTGTACCAGGTCGATCCGCAGGGAAAAGGGTCGCTGTTGTTCGACAGCAACGAGCTCCAGGTGCACGCGCTCGCGCCGGCGCCTGACGGCGGGCTCTACGTCGCAACGTCGCCGGAGGGCAGAATCTACAAGGTCGATCGGGGCGGAACGGCGACCACGTTCTTCGACCCCGACGAGAAATACATCTGGGCTCTCGCGGTCGACTCGAACGGCAACGTCTACGCCGGCACCGGCGAGAAGGGCATCGTCTACAAGATCACGCCCGACGGCAAAGGCGGGCCGTTCTACAGGACGAAGGCGACCCACGTGACGGCGCTCACGTTCGACAAGACCGGCAACCTCCTCGTCGGCACGGAATCGCCGGGAAAAGTTCTGCGCGTCGACCCCGAGGGCAGGGCGTTCGTCCTGCTCGACTCGGCATTTCAGGAGATTCGCGCGCTGCATTTCGACGCTAAAGGCATGCTGTACGTCGCCGCGCTGAGCGGGCGCACCTCGGCCGGCTCGGCGCCCCCTGCGTCCGACGACCGCGGCGGCGAACGCACTTCAGGCGACTCGGGCCGCATTTCCGTGCCTTCGGTATCCGCCGAGATCACCTCGGTGTCGGTCGTCGAAGTATCAGCCGGCAGCGCCGAGACGGCGTCGACGCCACCAGATCGCCGGGCGCTGAAGGGCGCGGTCTATCGAATCGCGCCCGACGGGCTTTGGGACGAGCTGTGGACGTCGCGCGAGGACTCACCCTACGACATCACATTCGATCAGAACGGATCGCTCATCGTCGGCACCGGCAGCAAGGGAAAGATGTATCGCCTCGAAGGCGATCCGCCGCGGCCGACGCTGCTGACGCGCGCAAGCGCACAGCAGGTGACTGCATTCTACAAGGACGGGCGAGGCCGGCTCTACTACGCGACGGCAAACCCCGGCAAGCTGTTTCGGTTGTCGAGCGAGCGTTCCACGCGTGGCACGTACGATTCGGAGCCACGCGACGCACAGATGGTGGCGACCTGGGGCACGCTGAGCTGGCACGGCACCGCGCCGGCTGGCAGTCAGACTGCGCTCTTTACGCGGTCGGGGAACACCGAGACGCCCGACGACACGTGGAGCCCGTGGTCCGCGGCGTACGCCGCGCCGGAAGGATCGCCGATCACCAGCCCGAAGGCACGGTACCTGCAGTGGCGCGCCGTCCTCACCGGCAAAGGCGAAGGCCCCGTACTCACATCGGTCACGGCAGTCTACCTCCAGCGTAATCTGCGGCCGCAGGTTCGATCGATTACGATTCATCCGCCCGGTATCGTCTTCCAGAAGCCGTTCACCAGCGGCGAGCCGGAGCTCGCCGGCTTCCAGGATCAGACGACGCCCGATCGGAAGCTCACCTCCGCAGCGATGAACCCGCAGCAGGGGTCGTCCCAATCGCCGTCGCTCGGCCGCCGCACGTACCAGAAGGGGCTGGAGACGATGGTCTGGAGGGCGGAGGACGAAAACGGCGACGATCTTGTCTACGACGTGCTGTATCGGCGCGAAGGCGAGACGAGCTGGAGAGTCTTGCGCCGTGGCGTCGACGATCCGATTCTGGTGTGGGATACGACGACCGTGCCGAACGGCACCTATTTCGTGAAGATTGTCGCCTCCGATGCGCCATCCAATTCCAGCGAGACGGCGCTCAAGGGCGAGCTCGAAAGCTCGGCATTTGAAGTCGACAACACGCCGCCGAACATCGTCGTCGAGAGCGTCCGCTCCGACGGCGCCCGGACCATCATCGCCTTCGAGGTGAAGGACGACTTCTCTCCCGTTCAACGCGTGGAATTTTCACAGGACGGCGGCCAGCGGTGGCTCGGCGTGTTTCCAAAGGACGGCATCGCGGACTCGAAAGACGAACACTACGAGCTGGTCATCGACGGCGAGCTCGGCGAACGCGGGCTCACGTTGCGCGCCAACGACTCGATGAACAACCTCGCGACGGCGCATGTCGACGCTCCGAGGAAACGATAAAGGGCAGGTGGGGCCGGTGGGGCTGGTAGCTCGAAGAATCAGGCAACCCGCCTTACCTGTCTGACCTGACCTACCTGACCTAGAGTCTGCAGTTTCAGGCCATCACGAGGTGGGAATAACTGGTCGTCAGAGACGCAACGCGTTTCTTCGCCAGAGGCACGGCCGGCACATTCTTGGTCGGGCGAACGGTCGTGCGCGCGACGAGCCAGACCATGTTGACGGCCACCGGCAGCCCGGCCATTCGCGCCGGCTCGAACCGCGCGCGCGACACCGCATCCAGCAGTCCTTCCACCAGCCTGGCTTGGTCAGCCAGTTGCGGCCCGCCGTTAGAGTGCAACAGCTCCAGGTTCGCGATGCGGCCTTCACGCGTCACGACCGCGGCCAGCGTGAAGACGGCGTCCACTTCGGCGCTCGTGTCGTTCTCGCCGGCCGAAAACGCCGAGTCGAGCGCGCGCGGGAGCAGGACGCGTGCATCGATCGGCACCGGGTTCTGATTCGATCCCGGTGTCGCGAGGAAAGTGACAATCGCGGCGAGCGAGTCGGGCCGTTCGATGGTAGCGAACCGCATCATGCTCGACATGATGACGACGCACACCATCGTCGCGACCGCAGCACCCAGGCCCGCGTAACCCAGCCGCATGTCCTCGAACATCACCTCCAGGCGCGCCAACCACGAGGTGTCCCGCTCGGCCTTCAGCCGATTGACGACGCTCGCGCTGAAGGAGGCCGCGTCTTCGCCTGAAAGCGTCCGTCGCCCTTGAGTTGCGGCGAGCATCGCCGCGCGGACCAGCTGCAGGTCGGCGAGTGCCGCCGCGCATTCGCCGCACCATTCGACGTGCGCCCAGACGGCAATCTGCTGGCTCACCGGCAGCTCAGCATCGTGAAACGCCTGCAGGCTCCGGCGCGCCGCCGCACACGTGAGTGTCTTCATGCGGTCCGCTCCTCGCACAACTCGAGCCGAAGCGCCTGACGGGCGCGAGTCAGCCGGGACTTGACCGTGCCGACCGCCACGCCGAGCGAATACCCAATTTCCTCGTAGCTCAAGCCGTCGATCTCCCGCAGGACGATCACCGTCCGCTGGTCGAACGGCAGCTTATCGAGCGCGTCGTGTACCCGTACGGCCAGCTCTTTCTGGGCAAGCACGCGGTCGGGCGCCGGCTCGCCGGTCGACATCAGATCGCCGTGTGCTGCCACGTGCTGCTCGAGCGACACCTGATCGGCCCGGCGCCGCCGACGCCAGAAGCGATGGCGGTTGCGCGCCTGGTTCACGGCGATGCGGTAGATCCACGTGCGCAGGCTCGACTGGCCACGGAACCGATGGATGGTCCGGAACACCCGGAGGAACACCTCCTGCGAAAGGTCGAGCGCCTCGTCGCGATCGCCCAGCAGGTTCATCGCCAGCTGGACGACCATCCGCTGCTGTTCGGCAACCAGTTCCGCGCAGGCTGCCTCGTCCCCTGACGCGCAGCGCTGCACAAGGGCCGCTTCGCGACCTCCGATTTCGGACCAGCTGGCAACGCGTGCTTGCTTCACTGAGAGTTCCCCAAAGGCTGACACCGGCGGGCAACTTCTCACTATAACTAATTTAGACCCCTGCCCCGGGCGAAAAGTTCCGTCGGCAGAGACGTTTGCGGCCCGTTCGTGATTTTGACGGCCAACCAAGCCCTGAGGGTGCCAGAAGGGGCTGGATCGCTAGGCGAGCGCAGGAGTTAGGATAGAACGGCTGTGAAACGTTCGATTGCGGTAATGGTCGTGCTCGCGGTGGCCGGCGTCGCAGGAGCGGTCACCTACCAGGCCGCCGCGAGGGATCGGGACTATCGCGCGCTGCTCGCGCGCGGCGATTCGGCGCTCCGCGACGAGCAGACGTTTGGGGCGATTGAAGCCTTCAGCGGCGCAATCGCACTGCGCCCCGACTCGATGCTGGCGCATTTGAGGCGCGGCGAAACCTACCAGCGGCGGGGCGATCTCGCAGCCGCCGCCCGCGATTTCCGCATGGCCGCCGCGCTCGACCCGACGGCCACGCGGCCGCTCGACGAACTGGGCGACGTGATGTATCAGCTGCAGCGCTTTCAACGCGCGGGCGAGACCTATGAAAGCTGCCTGAAGCTCGACGATCGCTCGGCGGTCGTGAGCTTCAAGCTGGCGCTCGCCCGCTACCGGTACGGCGACATCGACGCGGCACTGGCGGCGTTGACGCAAGCCATCCGGCTCAACGACCGCGCCGCCGACACCTACTATCTGCTGGGGTTGTGCCTGCGCGGGAAACGCCGGTACCTGGACGCGGAGCAGGCGCTTGAAAGAGCGATTGCCCTGTCGCCAGGACTCATTGCCGCCCGCGACGAGCTCGCAGATTTGTACGGCAGTCTTGGCCGGCGTGCTGACGAGCTCGAGCAGCTGCAGGTACTTGCTGGCCTCGATCGCGAGCACGTCGAGCGGCAGGTGGCGGTCGGCTTGGCGCATGCGCGCGCCGGACACGCCGATCTGGCCGTGCTCACCCTTGGCAACGCGCTCGAGCGGACGCCTGATCAACCGTCGATTTATGCGGCGCTAGGCCGCGTGTGGCTGGACATCGCGCAGACGCGCAGCGACCGAGTGGCGCTCGGTAAGGCCCTCGAAGCGCTCGAACACGTCGCGTCGAGCCCCGCCTCGACGAGCGAAATCCTGACGCTGTACGGGCGAGCGCTCCTGCAGGATGGTCAGAGTGAGGCCGCGGAGCGCACGCTCGAAGAGGCGACCCGACGCTACCCTATAGACCCGTCGGCGTATCTGTATTATTCCACGGCCGCCGAGCAGCGGAACCATCTCGTCGAAGCGCGGCAGGCGTTGGGCGATTACGGCGCGTTGGTGGCCGGCGATGTGGACTTGGTGGCGCGGGCGATGCGCATCGCCTCGTTGTCGTTGCGGCTGAAGGACGTCGCGGTGGGGGTCGAATGGTTGAAGCGCGCGGCCGCGGCGAGCCCGAACGACGTTCGCGTCCTCGCGGCGCTGGCCGACGCGCAGATGAGAGCGGGCGATCGCGATGCGGCAAGAGCCACCATCGCTCGCGGCCTCGAAGGCGATCCTGCCAATGCCGCTCTCCTGGCCCTTGCCCGTCGCCTGCGATAACTCCCCGCCCTGTTCGCGACGAGTTGCTAATGCCGTTTCGGGTCCGTCAGATCGCGTAAGCCGTCGCCGACAAAATTGAACCCCAGCACCAGCAGCGCGATCCCAAGGCCCGGAAAGACCGTGAGATGCGGCGCGTCCAGTAGATGCGCCCGCCCGCCGTTCAGCATCGTCCCCCAGCTTGGTGTTGGCGGCTGCACGCCCAGGCCGAGAAAACTCAAGGCCGCTTCGCCGATGATCGCTCCGGCCATCCCGAGCGTCGCCTGCACCACGACGGCGGGGATGGCGGCCGGAACGACGTGCTGGAGCAACACGCGTGGCGTGCGGGCGCCGAGCGCTCTCGCGGCCTGCACGTACTCGAACTCGCGAGCCCGCAGGACCTGGCCGCGCACGAGCCGCGCGTAGCCCACCCACCCGATGATTGTGAGCGCGAAGAGCACGTTGGCCAGGCTCGGCCCGAGCACGGCGACGAGCGCAATCGCGAGCAGCAAGCCGGGAAACGCCAGAAGCGTATCGATGACGCGGCTGATCACATCGTCGACCAGGCCGCCAAAATAGCCGGCGATCGCGCCCAGCAGCGTGCCAACCGCCGCCGAGACGCTGACCACCGTGAGGCCGACGAGAAACGAAATGCGCGCGCCCGCCAGCGCCCGCGCCAGAATGTCTCGTCCCAACTCGTCCAGGCCGAAGGGGTGGAGCCGGCTCGGACCGGTGAGGCGCAATGCGAGATCCTGCGCGGCCGGGTCGAACGGTGTGAGCGCGGGGCCGACCAACGCGACAAGCGCGGCCAGGAGGACGATCGCGGCCCCAACTCTCAGCATTTTCTTTTGCTCGCGGGGCCCGACATCTTCTAACCGCGCTGGGGCCCCACCCCCAGCGCCTTTAGCTCAAGGCTGCCTCTACCGCGCTGGGGCTCCACGCGCAAGCGCCGTTGGCTCAAGGCTGCCGCTGGCCTTCACTCTGCAGCGCGTGTGCGCCGCGCTCATTCGCCGTCACGCGGTTGGTCACTCATATCGGATCCGCGGATCGAGCAAGCCGTACACGACATCGGTGAGCAGGTTCATCGACACGTAGGTAATCGCGATCAGCAGAATGCAGCCCTGCACCATCGGATAATCGCGGAAGCTGATGGATTGGATCAGCAGCCGGCCGACGCCGGGCCACGCGAAGATGGTTTCCGTGATGACGGCGCCGGTGAGCACGGCCCCGACTTGCAGCCCGAGCACCGTCACGATGGGAATGAGGCTGTTGCGAAAGGCGTGCCTCAGCACGGCTCGCGCTTTCGAGACACCGCGGGCGCGCGCCGCGAGCACGTACAGCTCGCGTAACTCCTCGAGCACGCTCGCGCGCGTCATTCGCGCGAGCACCGCCGAGAGCGGCGCTCCGAGCGTGATGGCCGGCAGGACAAGATGCGCCAGCGTGCCGCGCCCGGCCACCGGCAACCAGCCGAGCGTCACAGAAAAGACAATCGCAAGGAGCGGTCCGAGCCAGAAGTTCGGCATGGAAATGCCGACAAGCGCGAGCGTGGTCGCCACGTGGTCGACATGCGTTCCCGCGCGGACGGCCGCGAGGATCCCCAGCGGAATCGCAAAAAGGACGGCAACGATCATCGCTGCCGTTGCCAGCTCAACCGTCGCCGGCAGACGCTCGGCTATCGCTGCGGAGACCGGCTGATTCGTGCGGAGCGAGACACCGAGATCGCCCTTCGCCAACCCCTTGAGAAAGCTGCCGTACTGCACGTACAAAGGTCGATTGAGGCCGAGCCTGCCGCGCAGATCCGCGATGTCGTTCGGCGAGGCGCTGTCTCCGAGCATCGCCTGGACCGGATCGCCCGGCACCAGATGAATGAGCGAGAACACGAGGGTCGCCACGCCCAGGAGAACGGGAATCGTTAGGAGAAGGCGCCGAGACAGGAAATGGACCATGCTCCACTGACTATCGATTACCTACCATCGACTACGGGCCAATCATAGCGCGCGAG
>QHWL01000658.1:0-1380 GCA_003222555.1 Acidobacteriota bacterium
CACGATTTTCATCAGGGCGCGCATGACGACCTCCCTCAGTATCCCAGTCGAAGCATCCTCGAGACGGCGGGGACCGTCGATCGAACGCGGACGTCGTGATCGATGGTCGGGAGCTTGGCGCTGTCGTCGCCGAAGGACGCCCTGGTGAGCCAGAGGCCTAGGAGACCAGAGGCCTAGCAGAATGGTGGCGACCAATGCACCGGCTGGTGCGACGTACGGAATGGCGCTTCTCCAGCGCCCACACGATACGCTCATAACCGAGCGCTGTCGAGTCCCGGTCAGGGCCGGTCAGGACCGGCGTTGCTGATCGCCACTCCACACAATGATCAGGGGACCGATCAACATCCTCGCGGTCAAAGGGACGATGGGAAAACATTGAGGTCGTCTCGCGGTTAGCATGACGCGCGTTCTCAGCCCCTCAGCAACCCCCCTCACGACAGCGAGAGCGAACGCAATGGACGCACGGCGGCCCCGCGATGCGGCCGTTCCTGACCGACGCGCGTGTGAATGGCCGTCGCCACCTGACGCGCCGACTGAAACGCGCCCTGCATCCACGCGTTCCAGTACGTCACATGATCGCCGGCCAGATAGAGCCGCCCCTGCGGCTTGATGAGCAGCGGATAGACGTCCTTGCGTGCCTCCGCCGAGAATGTCGCCCACGAGCCGTAACTCCACGCGACCCGATGCCAGGCGACGGAGAACGCGTGCTCGAACTCGACGGGATATTGCGGGTGAATCCGCGAGCCCTGCTCGAGCGCCAGCGCCTGGCGCTCGGCCGGCGTGCGTTCGCCGACCGGACGTGCCTGCTGCCCCATGACGTAGTAGCCGACGAGCACCCCCTTCTGTGTGTTGAGCCCGTGCGACGGGTAAATGATCTGCCCGATCTCCTGGTCCGTGCTCGAATGCCCGCCGTAGATGCCATCGTCTTGTTCCCAGAAGCGGCGCTTGAATTGGCGACGGCCTTTTTGAACTCCGGCGACAAATCGGTCTCGAGCGCGGCAAGCAGCGGGAGCGGGATGGCACAGACGCAGTAGTCGGCGTCGAGTTGATGCAGGCGGCGGTCGTACTCGTACACCACCGACACGCCGCGGTCGCTCTGGCGGATTCGCCTCGCGGCGGCGAGATACAGGACCTTGTCCTTGATCCGCCGCGTGAGCGCGGCCGTCAATTGGTCGGTTCCGCCGACGACCTGCAGCATGCTGTTCTGGTAGTCGTAATCGGGATGCAGATAGAGTCCGGTCTTCGAGCGCAGCAGCTCGCTGAAATCGATCGGATCGGATTGTTTGCCCTCGAGATCGCCCGCGCCAGGCTCGATCGCGTATCCGCGACGGGTCGAGCCGCGGTACTGCGCCTTCTCATCCAGCGCGCCGGCGCTGCGCA
>QHWL01000658.1:1418-2005 GCA_003222555.1 Acidobacteriota bacterium
CGTCGAGCGACTCCTGCGACAGCGCCTTGCAGAGGAGCTCGGCAATGTAGCCGTCCAGATCGGCCCGCGCCTCGCGCACGCGGATGCGACGCCTGGTCAATCCCTCGCCCTTCTGCTGATACAAGAACGTGCCGTCGCAGTGGTTGATGAACGGCTCGATGGGCACGCCCAACTCGCGGCAATACTCGAGCGTCAGGCCATGATGATGGGGGATCCGCATCGCACCGGGGTTGTAGTACAGCCCCTCGTCGAACGCACACACCTGCGCCGGACCATCTTCCTCGCTCACCGTGCCCCGGCGGACCGTGAAGACGCGACCGCCAGGCCGCGCGCGCGCTTCGAGGACCTGGCAGCTGTAGCCCAGCTTTCCCAACTCGTACGCAACCGTCAGCCCCGCGAGCCCCGCTCCGATGATCACGACACGGACTCCCGACACCTGGCCTCGAAGCTCGAACCGCTCTTCGACGGGCGCGGCGAGGAGGCCGAGAGCCGTCATGGCCTCGTACGTCATCGTGGCGCCGCCGGCGGCCGCGATGCGCTCGAGGAAACCGCGTCTGGTGAGTTGCCCGTCTCTCATCGCAACCTGT
>QHWL01000658.1:2213-2734 GCA_003222555.1 Acidobacteriota bacterium
TCAACGACCGCCTCCAGCTCCGGATCGCGCTGTCGCGCGATCTCGTCAAGGTGACCGTCGAGGCCGCAGAGGAGTCCGACGCGTTCGCCCTCGGCGACACACACGTCGATTGTTTTCTTGACGAACGACATTTTGAGCGATAGTTTTCATCGTCGCTTCATTTAGTGCAGACGGTTGAGCTGGGTTCCGTCTTTGAGCCATTCACCTTCACCTATTCAACAAGATGAGAGGGGTTCCGCCATGGCGAGATGGTCGAGACTCGGGGTTCTGATCGCAGCGCTCGTCCTCTTCAACTCGACTGCGGCGCACGCTCAAGCGTCTGTCGCGGGCGCCGTCAAGGACGCCTCCGGAGCGGTGCTCCCAGGCGTCACTGTGGAGGCAGCCAGCCCAGCCTTGATCGAGAAGGCTCGATCGGTCGTCACGGACGATACGGGCCAATACAAGATCGTGGATCTGAGGCCGGGCGCCTACGCGATCACGTTCACGCTGGCCGGCTTCAGCACGGTGAAGCGCGAAGGCAT
>QHWL01000658.1:2747-5165 GCA_003222555.1 Acidobacteriota bacterium
GTCAACGCCGACCTCAAGGTTGGCACCCTCGCGGAGACGATCACAGTGACTGGCGAGACGCCGATCGTGGATGTGCAGACCGCGGCACGGCAGAACGTCTTGAGCGGCGAGGCCGTCGCCAGCGCTCCCACCGCGCGCAGCTGGAACGGCATCCTGCTCCTGCAGCCCGGGATCACGGGCGATCCGAATCAGGTGCAGCTGCAGCCCGCCATGATCATCTTCGGCATCCACGGCGGCCCGATTCAGGAGGGCCGTCTGCTCGTGGATGGGATGAACGTCGGCGCGTCGCGCGGCGGCGGCGGCGTCTCCGGCTACACCGTGGATACAGGAAACCTCGAGGAAGTGACGTTCCGGAGCTCCGGCGGACTGGGAGAAGCCGAAACGGGCGGACCGTATATGAACGTCATCCCGAAGACCGGCGGCAACACCTTTCACGGATCGTTCGTGGAGTCGTTCTCGAACAGGTCGCTGCAGGGCAGCAACTACACCGACGACTTGAAGGCCAAGGGGCTGCGCGTACCGGGACAACTGCTCAAGCTGTACGATCACGACGCGGCGCTCGGCGGGCCGATCAAGAAAGATCGTCTGTGGTTCTACGGGATTGTCCGTTATCTCGGGCAACAGCAATCGGTGCCCGGACTGTACGCCAATGCCAATGCCGGTGACCCGACGAAATGGACGTACGTGCCGAACACGGCCCTGCAAGCGCGCACCGATCAGTCCAATCGCACCGCGAGCATGCGGCTGACGTATCAGATATCGCAACGCCACAAGCTGAATCTCTTCTGGGACGAACAGCGCTCGTGCAACGGTGCGGCGTGGCCTGGCGCCAAGAAGACGGGGGCGTGCCGCGAGAACCCGGACGGCTGGATCGAGGCGGGCGTTGGTGCCGGCCCCAGCGGCGCGAACGTCGTGGCGCCTGAAGCCGGCATCTACACGCACGGCCCGCAAAGGATTCAGCAGGCAACGTGGACGTCGCCGATCACGAACAAGGCCCTGCTCGACGTCGGGTTCAGCGCGTACGGCTCGCGCTGGGGCGGCAACTCGGCTCCGGGCAGTCCCACGCTCGATTTCATTCAGGTCCGTGAGCAAGGCGGAAGGATTCCCGGCCTCTGTTATCGAGCTGGGAGCCCGCTGTGCGGCGGCACATTCCTCGCGTCGACCGGCTGGATCATGGCGAACACCTGGCACGCGCACTTCTCGTACGTGACCGGCTCGCACAACTTCAAGTTCGGGTACAATGGTCTCTACGACAACGACAACCAGCAGTCGAACTTCGCCAACTCTCAGGGACTCGTGTACCAGTTCAACAACGGCGTGCCGAATCAATTCTGGGAACTCTCCGGCATGTTCGACAGCCAGTGGCGGACCCGGTTCGACGCGTTCTTCGCACAGGATCAGTGGACCTTCAATCGCCTGACCTTGCAGGGGGCTGTCCGCTACGACCACGCCTGGAGCTATTACCCGGAGTCGCACATCGGCGGGACGCGGTTCATTCCCGTGGCGACCGTTATTCCGCGGTCGGACGGCATCGATTTCAAGAACGTCACCCCTCGATTCGGTGCCGCCTACGATCTCTTCGGCAACGGAAAAACGTCGTTGAAAGCGAACTACGGGAAGTATCTGTACCCCGCGCAGAACGCCGGTATCTTCACGGGCGCTGCGCCAACGACCTCCATCGTGACGGCCGCTACCAGGTCGTGGACCGACGCAAACGGCAACTATGTCGTCGATTGCGACGTGCTGAACCGCGCCAGCCAGGATCTCATCTCGAGCGGCGGCGACTTCTGCGGCGCCCTGAGCAACAACAATTTCGGGACGCTTAACCCGGGCGTGGTCTACAGCGATCAGCTACTCCACGGTTACCGGCCGTGGGACACACAGGTGGGTGTCGCCGTCCAGCAGCAGCTGGCCGCGCGGGTCGCCGTGGAGGTCCAGTACAACAAACGCTGGTTCTACGGGCAGTATACGACACGTAACCTGGCCGTCCAGCCGTCGAACTGGTCGAAGTACAACATCACGGCGCCCGTCGACTCGCGGCTGCCGAATGGCGGCGGTTACGCCATCAACGGCCTCTACGACATCGATCCGACCCTGTTCGGTCGAGCCAACTACGAGGTGCAGGCCGCCGAGAATTACGGCGAAGAATCGCAGTACTGGAGTGGCGTCGACGTGAACTTCAGCGTGCGGCCGACCAGTGGCCTGATGTTCCAGGGCGGCACCAGCACCGGACAGACCGTCCAGGATTTCTGCCCGACAGCGAATGCATTACCGGAAAGCAACAATCCCACGATCTCCACGGGAATCGGGATTTCCATTCCTGGTCGCGTCATCCTGAACAACCCGGCTGGCTCCACACCCGTCGGCCCCACGCCGACTCAGTATTGCCACATCACGTCCGGCTTCCTCACGCAATTC
>QHWL01000100.1 GCA_003222555.1 Acidobacteriota bacterium
GGAAGCGCCATTTGGCCTGCCAACCGTAGCTCGCGTCCGGCGGCAGCGCAAGCGAGCGCCATTTGGCCTGCCAACCGTAGCTCGCGTCCGGCGGCAGCGCAAGCGAGCGAAGGTTGGTGGGCCCACCAGGATTCGAACCTGGAACATGCCGGTTATGAGCCGGCGGCTCTAACCGTTGAGCTATGGGCCCGAGAGGAAGTAAGAAGTTAGAAGGCAAAAGGCAAAAGCAAAAAAGGCAAAAGTAAAAAGGCATCATCGTTCTTCCTTCCAACTTCTGCCTTTTTCCTTTAGGTTGTCCTGCCCTCGAGAAACGCGCGAAGCTTGCGGCTGCGCGAGGGATGGCGCAGCTTACGGAGCGCCTTCGCCTCGATCTGGCGAATACGCTCACGGGTGACGGCGAAGCTTTGCCCGACCTCTTCCAGAGTGTGTTCGCTGCCGTCGCCCACGCCGAACCGCATCTTGATGACCTTTTCCTCACGGGGCGTCAGGGTCTTGAGCACCGACTCGGTCTGCTCTTTGAGGTTCAGGTTGATGACGGCCTCGGCCGGCGACACGACCTGGCGATCCTCGATGAAGTCGCCAAGATGCGAATCTTCCTCCTCGCCGATCGGTGTTTCGAGGGAGATGGGTTCCTGGGCAATCTTC
This sequence comes from Acidobacteriota bacterium, assembly GCA_003222555.1. GTDB lineage: Bacteria > Acidobacteriota > Vicinamibacteria > Vicinamibacterales > CAVVIG01 > JAHFUJ01. The sequence continues at coordinate 646 of QHWL01000100.1, forward strand.
AGGACCTTTCGAACCTTCGACACCGGAATGTCCATCCGCTTCGCGATTTCCTCCGAGGTCGGCTCCCGGCCCAGTTCCTGGACGAGCGCGCGCGAGGTTCGAATGAGCTTGTTGATGGTCTCGATCATGTGCACCGGAATGCGGATCGTCCGCGCCTGGTCCGCGATCGCGCGTGTAATCGCTTGGCGGATCCACCACGTCGCATAAGTCGAGAACTTGTAGCCGCGGCGGTACTCGAACTTGTCAACCGCTTTCATCAAGCCGATATTGCCTTCCTGAATCAGGTCGAGAAATTGCAGCCCCCGGTTGGTGTATTTCTTGGCGATCGAGACGACGAGCCGGAGATTGGCTTCGACCAGCTCCTTCTTTGCCTGTTCCGCCTGCCACTCCCCGCGCACGATTGTGTCGAGCGTCTGCTTCAATTCGGCCGGCTCCTGTTCGAGGGTGCCGGTCATCGATTTGAGCTTGAGCTTCAGCTCCTTGACCTGGCGAAGCGCGTCCTTGCGATCCTCTTCCTTGAGCCTCTGCTTCCTGTTCTTCGGATTGAGCTGCCGATCGACGCCCTCAATCTCGCGCTGCACGCCGCGAACGCTTTCGACCGCATCCTTCATCTCGTCGATCAGCCGGCGCTTGACGGCTTCGGTAAACTCGATCTTCCGGATGTAGTTCGACAGCTCCACGCGCGCGCGCATGGCGGTCCATCTGGCGCGGCGGTATTTCCGCTTGTCCCTCGTGGTCGCGCCCCTAGGCGTGTCGGCGAGCTTCTCTTCGAGCTTCTCCGAGACGGCACGCGCCTTGCGGACTGCTTCAATCTGCTTCTGCACCTGCCTGGAACGCTCGGCGATGCGTTCGTCGGTAATCTCCTCATCGTTGAAGATCACCAGCTCGCGAATGGTACGGCCGCCGGCGTGGAGCTGATCGCCCAGCTGGATGACCTTCTTGGCGACGAGCGGGGTACGCGAAATCGATTTGATGACGCTCAGCTTGCCGCGCTCGATGCGGCGTGCGATCGCGACCTCGCCTTCGCGCGTGAGGAGCGGCACGGTGCCCATCTCGCGCAGATACATGCGAACGGGGTCGTTCGTTTTGTCGAGCGCGCCCGGCGTGAGGTCGAGCTCCAGCTCTTCGGCGCCTTCGGCCGTGCGATCGATGATTTTGTCATCGCGCAGGTATTTCTGGTCGGCATCGATGACCTCGATGCCCGCGCTGCCGAAGGTGTTGAACAGGTCATCGAGCTCGTCGGACGAGGTGATTTCCGACGGGAGCAGCTCGTTCACCTCGTCGTACAGCAGATAGCCTTTTTCCTTGCCGATATTAATCAGCTGCCGCACTTCGTCGTATTTTTCTTCGATCGACAAGTGACTCTCCTCTTTCGTCGCTCTATCTCGCCGGGAGCGACTCCTACCCTTATGTCAGGGCCTCGATCCTGTGCATGAGGTCTTTCTTTTTCAGCCACAGGGCGTCAATCTCGTGTCCGTGCTGGCCCGCACCAAGCTCCTGAAGCCGGTCGATTTCGCGCTGAATCGCCGCCCGTTCGCGCTCCCATCTGAGCCGTTTGAGCGCGCGGGCGCATTCGAGCGGCGGGGCCGGCGGGCTGGTATTGGCGGCGATGCTGGTGACGAGCTGGGCGCTCATAGTACTTAGACGCCGCAACAGGGCCGAAGGTAGTACGTCATGGGGCTCGCCGTGCAGGCTGCGGGCCATTTCGAAGACGTCGCGCCCTGCGAGGCCGTCGAGGTCGTCGCCGTCCAGCTCGGCCATTGCCTCCACCGCTTCAGCCGGATCGTGAATTAGGGCCCAAATCAGCCCCTTTTCCGCCTGTTTCATCTGCCCGAACGAGGGCAGCTCGCGCGCGGTGAGCGTCGTGACCCGGTTCACCGCCGCCTTTCGAATCTCAGACCGGACCACGTCTTCTGTAATCCGCGCCTTGTGGGCAATACGGTCGGCGAACTGGTCCCGAGCCGCCGCATCGGGGATCCGGGCCGCGACCGCCAGCATCTTGCCCAGGAACTGCCGTCGGCTGTCGTCGTGCCCGGAATCGAGCCCAGCCGCCGCCTGATCCAGCAGGTATTCCAGGTACGGCCGCGAACTGCGCAGCTTTTCGCGGTACTCGTCGGGACCCTTCCGCCTGATAAATGTATCGGGATCTTCACCCTTCTCCAGTACTACGACGTTTACGTCAAATCCTTCAGCGACGAGCAGTTCGCACGACCGAGCGGCGGCGCCCTGCCCGGCGGCGTCGGGGTCGTAGCTCAACACGACTTTGGTCGTAAAGCGCCTCAGCAGCTGGGCCTGCTGCGGCGTTAAGGCCGTCCCGCACGAGGCGACGACCGGTGCCGCCCCGGTTTGAAAGACCTGCGCGAAATCGAAATACCCTTCGACGATCACCGCATACCCGAGCTTACGGATGGAGGCTTTGGTCAGGTTCAACCCGTACAGGGTCCTCCCTTTGGAGTAGATGGGCGTCTCCGGCGAGTTCAGGTACTTCGGCGCCTGTTCGGCGTCCATCGACCGTCCACCGAACGCGATGACCGATCCGGCATCGCGGCAGATCGGCACCATCAAGCGATTGCGAAAGCGATCGACCACCTCGCCGCTCTCGCGCTGGACGATCAGACCGCTTTGCAGCAACAAACTCTGCGCGAACCCCTGTTTGAGCAACTGGCTCCTGAGGGCGTCGCGCGCCGGCGGCGCGTATCCCAACCCGAGCTGCTCGATCGCCCGCGGCTCGACGTCGCGGTCCTTCAACTGCTGCCGCGCGCGCGCGCCGGCGGTGCCCGCGAGCTCGTCCTGGAAGTACGCCGCGGCGATCTCGTGGATTTTCAGCAGCGCCTCGCGCAGACCTGCGTCGCGCCGCGAGTCATCGTCGCGACCGCCTTCGCTTTGTTCGGGCAGCGCTACGCCGAATTTCTGCGCGAGCATCCGGACGGCGTCCTGGAAGCCGACCCGCTCGTGCAGCTCGAGGAACTTGAACACATCGCCGCCGACGCCGCAGCCGAAGCAGTGGAAAAACCCTTTCTCGGGATTGACGTGGAACGACGGCGTCTTCTCCGCGTGGAACGGGCAGAGACCTTTGAACGTCGCGCCGGCGCGCTTCAGCGGGACGAACTCCTGCACGACCTGGACAATGTTGGCGTGCAGGCGGAGGTCGTCGATGAATTGCTGGGGAAACAACATTGCTAATTGCTGATTGCTGATTGCTGATTACTGATTGCTGATTGATTTTGGGATTGCCAGACAGATCGCAATTTGCAATCAGCAATCAGCAATCAGCAATCTGCAATTTACCTTCGTCACTCCTTGAGCTCCACCACCGTCACCCCACCGCCGCCCTGTTCGGGCGGCGCGGTCGCAAACCGGGCGACCAGGGGATGCTGCTGCAGAAAGCCTGCGAGCGCGCGCTTCAGCTGGCCCGTGCCGTAGCCGTGAATGAACCTCACGACGCGTTGATCGGTGAGCAGCGACTCGTCGAGGAACCGTTCGGCGCGTGCGATCGCTTCGTCGACACTGCAGCCGATGACGTTCAGATCCGACGACCCCATTTCGCGCGGCTGCAGCTCCACGTGCACCTTCACCTGCGCGGCCGCGGGCGCGCCGTCCACGATGCGCAGATCGCGGACGCTCGCGCGCATCCGCTTCCCGCGGACGTCGAGATCGGCGGTGCCGTGATGGACCGACGTCACGATCGCCTCGAGTCCCAGCCCGCCGACGACGACGCGATCGCCAATGGAGGGCGCCCGGCCGGCCGGCTCAGCGGTCTTGGATTGTTCGACCGGCTCCAGAAACCGTCTGACGACTTCGTCGACGGCCGCGCGCGCGCCGACGCGAACGGTTCCCGTGTCGCCGGTCGTGACCGCGTGGCGGGCCGCCTCGTGCTCGATCGCGCTGGTCTTCGACTTCAGATCGGCGATGACGTCGTCGATCTCCCGGCGCGCCTGCCGCACCTGCGTCTCGAGCTCCTCGTTCAAGCGGCGGCGGAACGTTTCCTCGCGCTGGCGGAGCGCGTCTTCGCGCTGGCGCATGCGCAATTCGGCCCCTTCGAGCGTTTCGCGCTCGCGGACGGCGAGCCGCTGCTCGTGCTCGAGCGCCCGCATGTCGCGATCGATCTTCACCAGGTGCTCGGCGAGCTGCGCCTCGCGCGCGCTCAGGTTCTGCCGCGCGGCGGCCACCATCGACGGATTCAAGCCCAGGCGCGCGGCGATCTCGAGCGCGAGACTTCGGCCAGGCGATCCGTACACCAGATGATAGGTCGGCGCAAACGTTTCGGGCTCGAAGCCGAATGCGGCGCTCGCGACGCCGTCGGTGGTCGCCGCGTAGGTTTTCAGCGCGTCGTAATGGCTCGTCGCCATCACCGTCGCCCCCCGCCGGCGGAAGTGATCGACGACGGCGACGCCCAGCGCGCCGCCCTCGATCGGATCGGTGCCCGAGCCGACTTCGTCGAGCAGCACGAGCGCCGGCACGTGGAGGCCGCGATCCATCGCCGCGATGTTGGTGACGTGAGCCGAGAACGTGCTCAGGCTGGCTTCAATCGATTGTTCGTCGCCGATGTCGGCGAACAGCGACCGGAACACGGGAAGCCGCGATCCATCCGCCGCCGGAATGTGCAGCCCGGCCTGCGCCATCAGCGCGAGCAGCCCGGCCGTCTTGAGCGCGACCGTCTTGCCGCCGGTGTTGGGGCCGGTGACCAGCAGGATCGTTGCCGGCGGAACGATTTTGATCGTGACCGGAACGGGCCCTTTCGGCGCGACATCGCGGGTTTCATCGGGCCGGCCGGCTGCGGAAAAGGCACCCGAGGTCTTTTCCAGGCGTGCCATCACTTCCGGCATCAACAGCGGATGACGTGCGGCCTGCAGCTCGAAAGCGCCATCGCTCGAGAGCTGGGGCTCGATGCCGTCGACGAGCGCGGAAAAGCGTGCGCGCGCCTGGAGCACGTCGAGCTCGGTGGCCGCCTCGATCGTGCGGTGCAGATCGCCGGCGCGGCCGCGGAACTCGTCGGTCAGCGCCAGCAGAATCCGCCGGATTTCCTCGATCTCCTGCTCCTCCAGCGCGACGATGTCGTTGTTGATCTCGACCGTGCTGAGCGGTTCCAGAAACAGGCTCGCCCCGCTCGTCGACGTTCCGTGGACGATGCCCGGGATCGAGCTGCGGTGCTCGGTTTTGATGACGATCACGTACCGACCGTTGCGTTCGGTGACGACCTGGTCCTGCAGATACTTGGATGTTTCCTTGCCTCGCAGGTACGACTCGAGCGTGCCGCGCAGGCGCGACCGCTGCTTCCGCAGCCGCTCGCGGATGGCCTTCAGGTCGGGGCTGGCGTGATCGACGACCTCGCCCGACGGGTCGATTTTTTCGCGCACCTGCGCCGTCTCGCCTTTGAACGACGCCACGCTTCCGCTCGCGAGATCGAGCAGAGGAAACGTTCCGGACGCACGGCGAATCGACAGGCGCGACTCGTCGATCGAATCGAGGAACGTGGCGAGCGCGAGCAACCGCAGCGGCTCGAGGGCGCGCCCCTCCACGGCGAGCGCGGCGAGAAGCTGGGGCAGGTCGCTCGACGCGCGCAGCGGGAACAGGGCGTTGTGCGCCAGGTACCGCGCCGTCTCGCTCGTCGCCGCCAGAAGCTGCCCGACCTTGTGCGGATCGGTCGAGGGCGAAAGCCGCCCGAGGCTCTCGTCGCCCAAGGGCGTCAGCGCGAAGCTGCGGACGGCCTCGACGATGCGTTCGAATTCGAGGGCGCGCAGGGCTCCTGGCAGCATAGTTTGTAAAGGCGCGGAAGATCTGAGCGCCGCAAACGAAGCGGAGAACCGCTAATTCTAGCACGCTGAACCCCCGGCTTTTAGGGGCAAAATGCGTACTGTCGGGCCGAGGCCTAAAAAAGGGGTCGTACCCCTTTTTTTCGGTCCCGTCGGACGAAAGGAAAAGGGGTCGTACCCCTTTTTCCGTCGGTACGGCATCGAACGGGCTCACAAATGATTGATGAGGCTGGCGATGTTGGCCGCGCCGAAGCCGTTGTCGATGTTGACGACCGACACGCCCGACGCGCAGCTGTTGAGCATGCCGAGCAACGCCGCGAGTCCTCCGAAGCTGGCCCCATATCCGACGCTGGTGGGCACGGCGATGACGGGCACGCTGACCAGCCCCGACACGACACTGGGCAGCGCGCCCTCCATTCCCGCGACGACGACGATGACACGGGCGGCGGCGAGCATGGAGCGCTCGCCAATCAGGCGATGGAGTCCGGCCACCCCGACATCGTAAAGACGTTGGACCTGGTTGCCCATCAGTTCGGCCGTCCGCGCGGCCTCCTCCGCGACCGGCACGTCCGAAGTGCCGGCGGCCGCGACGACGATCGTACCCTTCCCTGGTGCGACGTCCTGCTGACGGAAGGCGACGATGGCTGCATCGGCATAGTACGTTGCCCCCGTCACGACGGCACGCACCGCGTCGAACGCCGCCTCGTTGGCTCGCGTAACCATCAGCGTCGAACCGCGACTGACGATTTCTGCCGCAATGGCGGCGATCTGGGCAGGTGTTTTGCCTAAGCCGAGGACGACTTCGGGGAAGCCCTGGCGAATGGAGCGATGGTGATCGACGCGCGCAAACCCCAAATCCTCAAACGGTCGAGCGCGCAGCGCCTCCATCAACCGAACATGGGCGGCAGCCGCATCGATTTCGCCACGGGACAATTGTTCGAGGAGCAACTGCAGCTCGAGTGCGTTCATCGATCGAGAAGCCTACTCCTATGTCTATGTCGCGGGGCCGACTCACGTCTGCTCCCGTCTCCAGTTTTTTGACCTTGACCGACCCCGGCAGTAATATAATCGATCGTGCTGTCGAGGGTTTCGGCGCCAGTTTCAGGCGCGACAACACCAACCACTGAGCAATGACGCCTGCTGAAACCCTCACGCTCTCGGCTTACTTCTTCGTTCTCATCATTCTCGCGGTGTACGGCTGGCACCGCTACTACCTCGTGTATCTCTACATGAGGAATCGCGGCAGGGAGCCCAAAGCGGGTCCGCAGCTCAACCCTCTCCCAGTCGTCACGATCCAGCTCCCGCTCTACAACGAAATGTACGTCGCCGATCGGCTGATTGATGCCGTTTGCCGGATCGAGTATCCGCGCGAGCTCCTGGAAATCCAGGTCCTGGACGACTCCGTCGACGAAACCTGCAGCATCGCCGAGCTGGCGGTCCGCCGCTCCGCCATGCAAGGCGTGGACATCAAGTATTACCACCGGCCGGACCGCACGGGCTTCAAGGCCGGGGCGCTCGAGGCCGGATTGAAGCTGGCGCGCGGCGAATTCATTGCGATCTTCGATGCCGACTTCATGCCGACGCCCGATTTTCTGACGCGTCTGATGCCGCACTTCAGCGACCCGGGAATCGGAATGGTGCAGGCGCGCTGGGGTCACATCAATCAGGACTATTAGCTCCTGACGAAGATTCAATCGATTCTGCTCGATGGTCACTTCGTGCTCGAGCATGGCGGACGAAATCGGGCCGGCCGGTTTTTCAATTTCAACGGCACCGCCGGCGTGTGGCGCCGCGAAGCGATCGACGATGCCGGCGGGTGGCAGCACGATACGCTCACCGAGGACCTCGATCTCAGCTATCGCGCGCAGCTTCGCGGATGGCGTTTCGTGTTCGTGTCCGATCTCATCGAGCCGGCTGAAGTGCCGGTGGAGATGAACGCCTTCAAGTCGCAGCAGCACCGCTGGGCGAAGGGGTCCATCCAAACCTGCCGGAAGCTGCTCCCGACGATTTTCAGGGCGGACATTCCGTTCGGCGTCAAAATCGAAGCGTTCTTCCATCTGACCGCGAACTTCAATTACCCGCTGATGTCCGTCCTCTCGGTTCTGATGTTTCCGGCCATGGTGATCCGCTACAACATGGGCTGGTACGAGATGATGCTCATCGATGTGCCGCTCTTCCTTGCGGCGACCTTTTCGGTCTGCAACTTCTACATGGTGTGCCAGCGCGAGATTCATCGTGACTGGCGCGCGCGCCTCAAGTACCTGCCGTTCCTGATGTCGATCGGGATCGGGCTGTGCATCAACAACACGCGCGCGGTATTCGAGGCGCTCGTCGACAAACACACCGATTTCGCCCGAACGCCGAAATACCGTATCGAAGGCGACGCCGACGAATGGGTCGGCAAGAAATACCGGCAGTCGGTCGCCCTGCAACCGCTCATCGAGCTGGCGCTCGGGCTGTACTTCACCGCCACGGTGTTCTACGCGCTGGCCAATCAAATCTACGGAACCGTACCGTTCCTGGTCCTGTTTCAAATCGGCTTTCTCTATACCGGACTGCTGTCTCTCGTGCAACAGTACGCGGGCGATTCTGTCGTGCTCAACACGCAGGTTGCCAGCGGAAAATGAAGTCCAGGGCGCCATTCTCCGAGTGACCCCCTCATGGCGCCCCATCGTCGCCCCGCCGGGCGGCCCCGGGCGTTCAGTCTTTCCCTCGCATCCATTGATCACCGGACAGGCGGTCCCCGATCGGGAGTAAACTCGGGCCGATCTCACGTCAAAACCGCGTCTTTCTGGAG
>QHWL01000659.1 GCA_003222555.1 Acidobacteriota bacterium
GGCCGCGGAGGCGCCCAATCGGGAAATCTGAAGGGCGGAATCTTCTTTGCTCCAAATTCAGCCCGCAGCGTGACTCTTACAAGAAACGGTGAGCCGCTGGCAACGTTCAACATTCCCAAGGGGACATTTCTAAGCGCGTCGTACGACGACAACCAACCGAATTCCATCATGGCGGGCCGATGGGAGTTCCACGGAGAGGTTGCGCTGCGTGCTCAACCGGCCAGCGCAGTTCAACGACGGCAGCCGGGAAAGACTTTAGAGCAAGTCATGCTCGAAGCGCCGCTGATCCTGAGTGGTCAAGGTATGGACGTTGTCATCGAGAATGTTCCGTAGGCGCAACTCTAATCAAGAGTGACGTTGCTATCGCGAGGGTTTGTGAATGGAACAATACCTATGCGAGTGACGGCCGCCCAACACCGCTTGGAGCCGACGCGCTGCTGTCCGGTGCGATCATGGCGCCACGGCGCGCGGCTCAAGCGGAAGCGTTGGCCGGACGACAACTTGATCGATTAACAGACATGAAAACAGCCGCGGACCGTGGCGGGCGCATTCAGCGCTCTTTGAATCAGGCGATATTGCAGCCGATGCTCGCCGTGAGGTCCACCACCCTCGCTCTTGCGTGCCTCATCCTGGTTGGCTGCAACGGTGACAAGGCACCAGCATCGGCGCCTCCTTCAGCGACGGTCGACGTGCGGCCAGGCGTGCGGCCAGGCCTCGACGCCAGTGCCGTTTTGAAGCATAAGATCGAATGTCGGGCCTTGGGAGTGCAAGCGGAAAAGGAACAGTTTCCTAATGGGATGAACACGGCCAAGAACCTTAACCAGGGGCTCATGTATTTCGGAGCGGAATTTGGGTACAGCGAACAGCTGAACACGTGCATCATGTTGAGCGGATCCCAGCTTACGGATTTCAGGACAAAGAGCGTCACTTCATTCCAGGCGACCTTGACAGACCTTTTGGCAAATAAGATGCTGGGCACCTATTTCCTGCTCGGCGGTCAGCCTGCACCAGTGAGCATGGGCCGGGAGGCGTTCGTTGCAAAGGTGCGTGAGTTACTTGGTGATCCGGTCCCGCTCTGGCTTACGGCGGGGCCGATTCGCTAAAGAGGACGTTGCCATGGCGTTGAGCGCATGGCGGCAAACGTTCGATCGCTGCAGGCCGGCCAACATCCAAATGGAGCCGACGCACCAATCGTCAGTGGCCATCATGTCGCCGCGGTGGGCGGCTCATTTGGAGCGTTGGACCGACACTCGAAGTCAGCTGTGCCGGTAAGAGAGAGTGATGAAGAGTGCGCTGATCGTCAGATGCGTGTTGCTGGCCATATCGATCGCAATTGCCGGCTGCGCGCTAACCGCTCACCCGACGGGGATGTGGNNATGTGGAGGCTGCGCGCAGGCCAAGAGCGCGCGATGTTCGGATCGTGGCTTGCTATCCGGCGTGCGAATTCCCCGAGCGAAGTTGAGGTCGTCTGGGACAACGGTCTCAACTGCTCCAGCGCACTCGGGACTATTCAAGGGGGCCGTATTCATGTACGGATCTGGGATGTGCCCGCTCAGATCGTTCTGAAGGGCGGCTCGGCGGAGGTCATGTTCGAGACGGACCGCCCGACGGGCGTCGTCGTTCACCTGAAGAGGACTAAGGAGACTCCATATTTCGTTTGTGAATGACGTTCCCTGCGACGCGCGGTCCAACATCGCGCTGGAGCCGTCGCGCCTACTGTTTCGTGCAATCATGCCGTCGCGGCGCGCGGCTCAGCGCTAGCGTTGGACGGATATGCATGTGTCATTCCTCACGTTGTTCGCAATGTCGGCGGCCGCCCTCGCCCAGCTAGGGCAAGTCGACATCGAGCGGCCAGTCGCAATGACGGTCCGTCTTGGATCGGAGGATACAGTCTCCTTCCGGATTTCTCAGCGCGTCGTCACCGACATTGATCTCCATGTGCGCGGTGCCGAATACTCGGTCCCTCTTCAATGCACGGGCGGACTCCACGACGTCAATTTCGGGACAGTCGAGCTTTACACTTCGGGGGGAGAGCGGGAGAAGGCGGACGGCAGTTTTGCCCTGCCCTTCGACATGGGGAACGAGCAAGACAGAAGATTTGGCAAACTGCCACGCGTGCAGCTCAGCTTCTCCCGAGGAAGATTGACCGAGATGCTCGTCACGACCATGACGAGTGAGCGGTCGGCTTTTTCATCAAAGCTGTGTTCGAGCCTGCCAGTCGGACCCATCACCTGCAGAGACACGCGGCAGCTCCAAAGCCTTGCCCCGGAGGTGCTCGTACCACAGCTACGTGACCTACCGACACCATTGCCTGCCCGGGCGATGGCATCACTCATTGACGGAGAGAGAAGGAGACGGAGCATCTATGAGGAGCTGCTGGACTGGGGAGCCAAGAGTATTCCATCACTCGTGGCGGGATTGAAAGACCCGGATGTCCGTCTCAGGCGCAATGTTGCGCTTGCGTTTAGTGTTCTGAGCGGTGGGTGGTGGCAGTTTGAGTGTGGCCCCGCCACGTTAGATATCCGTCCAGCGTTGCCAGTCTTAGACGTGCGAGCGTGGGCGGCGCAAGCGGTTGGGGGTATTGGCGCGAACGCCGCCGATGCGGTTCCTGCGTTGACTGAGCTTCTCAAGAACGGCGACGAGGGTTCCCGAAACAGCGCGTGCATTGCGTTGGGCCAAATTGGTCCGGCCGCCAAAGCTGCGCTTCCAGCGCTCCGTGCGGCGCTCGCTGACATGAGCCAAGACGTGCGTCGGTTCGCAGCGCGAGCGATTCAACGCATTGAGCAATGAGCGGCCGGGGACATAGATGACAACGTTTTCGGACACTCGGGCCCTTGTTATCCTTGAGGCGCAGTATGCGCTCGTTCGGCCGTCCCAGCCTGAGCGGTCCGAAGCATACGTCCCAGAGGCCCTCGTCGACCTCTTCGCCGGCGAGCGTTGTGCGTCACACATTTCAGGCCGACCTGCGCGACCGTGTGCGAGCTCCTCTTGAAAAAAGGATCGTCGTGAAGGGCTGACCCCACGCTAGGCCCCCTCAACCTCTACAGGCTCCCCCAAAGCTGCCCCATCATCGCCGACGCCCTATCCCGGGCTCCCGTCGTGAAGAAGCGCTGGGTTCCCTGGCTGCCCTTTCGCGCCAGAAGGCGGCCGACTTCGAGGCGATGGCGAAGTTCTCGCGCCACGGCGTCGGCCGGATCGAGAATCTCGACGCCCGGGCCGGCCACGTCCTGAATGACCGATCGCAAAAATGGATAGTGCGTGCAGCCGAGCACGAGCACGTCTGCGCCCTGAGCCGTTAACGGCACCACATACCGCTCCACAAGGGAGCGCGTGCGCTCGCTGGAGACCTCGCCTTTCTCGACTTGATCGGCGAGACCCGGGCACGGTTGAATCAGGAACCGCACGTCGATGCCGTGTCGGTTCACGAGCTTGGCGAGCTTCGAACTCGATACTGTCCCGGTCGTCGCCAGGACGCCCACCACGCCCGATCGTGTTCGTGATGCGGCGGGCTTCACCGCGGGCTCGATCGCGACGATCGGAATCTCGAAGCGCGATCTGAGTGCGTCGACGGCGATGCCCGTGGCGGTATTGCATGCCACCACGATCGCTTTGGCTTCCTGGTGTGTCAGGAATTCGGTCATCGCGATCGCTCGCTCGCGAATGAGCTGGGAAGGCTTCTCGCCGTAGGGTGCAAACTGCGAGTCTCCGACGTAGAGCAAAGCGTTCACGTACAATCGAATGCCGGAGCGACGTCGGCAGGCATTATCTTCAGCAGCTGCAGAAGCGTTCGCTTACAGCGAATCCAGGCGCTCGGCTTCGCGACATGAGATCGCTGCGCGGATGGGGGGGTTACGCCGACGCCGGCTGATGAAGGAGGGCTGGACAATGGCGACGACGACGAACGGGGCGAGCGAGCTAGATATAGGGAGGGCGCACGGGGCTTACTTGCCTTGCGGCGTCAAGCAAAAAACCTGACGGCGGCGGCATGTGCCGCCGAAGAACCCGTCAAGAAGGATGGTGCCATCCTTAGAGCGCCGCCGGGGCGGGACTCAGGGTCCCGCTCTTCCCGGCGGCCGGAGCCCGAACGCGGTCATTCGGATTCAGCCGTGCTCGCTTCGTCTTGCTTCGATCCTTTCGTGCTCTTTCTGAAACCCAGAATGCGCTCGACGCTCTGCTGCGGGTGCGTCTGGTCGTAGAAGGAGGCGATCATAGCGGGGCTCGTCCGCGCCCATTTGGCGATATCACGGTAATCCGGATTCGGCCCGAGGTCGAGGCGTAACGAAATCCCTGTCTGGCGAAGGCTCTTGGCGTCGCGGGTGCGTCCGTCCGCGTCTGTGCGCAGGTCCGCCTTGGCGAGAAGTTCCTTGATGCCCTCGCGGTGTGTCTCGGTGAATAGCGGATCATCAGGCTTCGCGTCGGGCCGCGCCGCCTTCATCGCCTTGAAGGCACTCACCGCGCCGAACATGCCGTAGGCTTCCTCGCGTCGCCCTCCACGGGAGTGCTTGCCGAGCACCCACATATGGACGGCTTCTGTCTTGTCCTTGTCGCTGAGCCTGATCAGTTCGCAGTCTCGCCATCGCAGGCTGTAGGCTTCTCCCACACGCAGAGCCGCGCCAACGCACATGAGCAGAAACCAGTACAGCTCCTGCCGCTGCTGCTTCGTTCGCGGGTTGAGGTCAGCTTCACTGATGCGGGCCTTCCCCAACTTGCGCAGCTTCACCCACTGCTCGTGGTCGAGGAACGGGCGCGGCGAGGGAACGACTTCCCACGCCTCGCCGCGAAACGACGGGAACTCCGGCAATTCGTCGAGGCACTTGTCAATGTACTTGGCATGGCGCAGCACCAGGCGCACGAAGTCGAGGTCCTTTTTCAGAGTCGCGGCCTTGACCGTGTCGCCGTTCTTGTTCTGCTTTCTCGAGCGC
>QHWL01000101.1 GCA_003222555.1 Acidobacteriota bacterium
AGCGCGACCATGGCGGGAGCGACGAGCATCCCGTCGAGGTGGCCGCGAATGCGATCGTGAAGCCGCGCGCTGGCGGGATCGGGAGACGGCTCGATGCCCCATCCGTTCTGTGCCAGCGTCACGAGGTCGCCGACCGAGGCGATGAACGATTCGTCAGAGGGTTGGACCAGAAAGTCATCGAGGACGAGCGCTTTGGGCAGGAAAGACGCGGTCACCTGCCGGTACATCGGGAGGGCGAGCCTCAGCGCAGCCTGTCCTTCCGGCGTCAACGCGCACGTCCGCGCGCTGTTGTCGATCGGTTGTTCGACAAGCCAGCCACAGGATGCCAGCAGACGCAGCGCGACACGCAGGTACCCGGCGTTGGCATGTGTTTGCTTGACGACATCGACGAAAAGGACAGGACCTGAGATGCTCGTCAACAAGTCGAGCGCGCCGCGCTCGCACAAAGCGCTGACGGTCGGCGCCATCACGACGCCCGCGAGATGAGTAAAGACCCTCGCCCGAACCGCCGCGCGTTCCGTCTCAGCGAGGCCCTCCATCGTCATGCGCTAAGAAGTCTGAAGTCTGAAGTGAACGTGGAAGTCGAGAAGTTGGAAGTATCGCTTCCCCGCTTCCCGACTTCCAGCCTCGCTTCAGACTTCAGACTTTTCATTTCAACCAGCATTTTTCAGCACCCTGTCAGGTTAGAGCCTACCCTCGAACAGATCGCGGCCGGCGACGAGTGCTCGAATCTTCCGATCGACCACGCTCCGCTGCAGCATCCAGAACCCGCAGTCCGGATGCACATACGTCAAACGATTCGGTCCAACGGTTTTCACGATGCGGTCGATCCGCGAGGCGATGAGCTCAGGACTCTCCACCTCGTTGTCCTTGATGTCGACGACGCCGATGCCGAGCTCGATCCGGCGATCGAGATCGTTGAGAACCTCGAGCTCGTCGTAGCCGCGGCGTGCGAACTCGAGCACGAGATGATCGGTGCGCAACCGATTGAGAAACGGCACCATGTCGCGCCAGAATCCGCGCAGCATCGGTTGACCGCCGTAGTTGCCGAAACAGAGGTGCACGGCCTTCTCGTTCAGGATGCCATCGAGCACGTAATTGATCGCGTCGGCCGCCCACGGCGCATCCTGCGGATAGCCGACGATGCTCGCTTCGTCCAGTTGCACGGTATCGGCGTCAACGAGCGCCAACTGGCTCCGCAACACCTTCGCGATGTCCATCGCCAGCGCTGGCAGATCCGGGTAGTGGCAGTTGTTCAGGACGCGCGCGAGCATGTGGGGGCCTGTACAGGTGAACTTGAACGGGAGGCGCGTGAGGGATCGCGAGAATTCGCAGTCCTGCGGCAGATTCAAGGAGCCCTCGGTGATCGGACCGACGACGAACATGCCGGCCAGGAACTGAGAGCCTGCGACACGATCGGCGCGGTAGCGTTCGAAATCGGCGGGCGAGAAGGCTCGTCGGATGCCGTCCAAGCGCGACACGAAGTACTCCACCATCCCGTTGGCTTCGGGATGGCTCGCATCGAAACGCATCAGTTCGCCGTCGGTCACGAGATCGAGGCCGGCGAGCTCCTGCGTTTTCAGGACGGCCATCACCGCATCGCGGAGCACGAGACGCGATGGGTTACCCACCATCCAGGGGAGCATCGGATAACTGCCGACGCCTGTCGTTTTGACGTGTGCGGCCATAGGCATGTCGCCGGGCATTTATGGTGAAGCGTCGAGCGCGGCGGGTCGAGTGTAGAACTTCACGAGGAAGGCTGCAATCGCAGGACATCCGGGATTCGATTCTCTCCACGCTTTGAGCTCGTAGAGGTCTTCCGCGGTGATCTTGCGTTCGCGCAGCCGGTCAAAGAGGTGATCGCGGAGCGCCGGAAGCTCGGGATCATCGTCTCAGAACGCACGGCGTCCCGGTGTCTCCCGGACCGACTGACGAGACGGTCGCAGACCTGGCGAACATTCCTCGCGAACCACATCGGCAACCTAGTGTTCGCCTCGACGCTGACCTCGTCGTTCGCGACGAGCGATGACGACGTCGACGCCCTTGTTCTCAGAATATTGGCGAGCCACAGAATCGCCGGCGCTCGTCAGAAGTCGACCGTCACGTTGAACCGCGCGAACCGAGGACCGAGGATGCTCGTCGGCCGGAGCTACGCCGCGCCGTTCGACGGCGGGGGATCGAAGACCTGGTTGTACGCCGTGCCGGTATACGAGTTGAACAGGTTATAGAAATCGAAGCCCACGTTGGTTCGGGTCCGGCCGAACCTCAGGACCTTGGCCGCCCGCAGATCGAGCGAGTTGATCCGATCCGGATACACCTGCCCGGGCAGCGACAGATCGACGGTTTGAAACGCCAGACCAGGAACGAGGGGGCGACCAAGCGTCGACTGCTGCGCCAGCAGAACCGCCGTCGTCACGTTCTCGTTGGCCGACGTCGACAGGCCGTTGGTCGCAACGTAGGTGTTGACCGTCGATGGCTGAACGCTCGGGGTCGACCGGAACGAGCTGGCCAGAAGAACGTCGATTTTCGGAACGGTGTACGAGACCAGGCCTCGCGCGGCGGTCAGCCATGGCTCGGTGACCGCGCACGCACCCACCTGTTGATTCGCGAGAACCGTGAGCGGCGTCACGTAGGTCTCCGGCAGTTTCTGCATGACCGGGCAGTAGTTCCGCACGCCGCGCCCGGTGCTGGTACCGCCCTGGAACGTGATCCCATTGTTCGTCCGCGCGTTGATGTTGAAATCGACGCCGTGCCAATACGTCGTGACGTCGCCGTAATCGCTGGCGAAGGTGTAGTAATTGTCGGTCGCGCCCAACGGCTTGCGCGCGTTGCGCGTGTAGAACGAGACGGGATAGCCGCCGCCGTTCGGCAGATTCGGATTGGCTGGCGCGATCATCGTCGCAATGTCGAAATCCTCGGGCCCAATCGCCCTGTTGTCCGTGAAAAAGAAGTTCCCCCACCACCGGCGGTTGTAGCTCACGTCGACCGACACGCGCGGCACGATCTCCTGTTGAATTGCGACACCGAATTGCCAGTCGTAGGGCCGAATCCCCCAGCCATGAAGCACATCGGGGTTCACGGTGGTCGTGCTGAACGGATTCCCGAAGTTCGAGTTCAGCCACGGACCGCACGTGTCGATGCTACCGGTCGTCGACGGCGACTGTGCGGCCGGATTCTTCAGATCACAGTTGACGACGAAGTCGCGGTTGATGTCGGTCCAGGCCCGATTGGTCGTCGTCTGGAAAGTCACGGCAGAATTCGAAATCGTGTACTGCGCGTCGTTGTTCGCCGCTTGCAGATACTTGCTGATGTTGACCTTCAAAGACGTCCTTCCGTTGCCGAAGACGTCCATCGCGGCGCCCATGCGCGGCGTGACGTCGTGGTAACCGGTGACGCCGTCTGTTCGCGGGAAGAGGTACGTCGAGCCGAACTGATTGTCCGAAACGATTCCGTTCTCGCCTTCAGGGAACCAGCTCCATGCGTGCTCGTATCGCACGCCGCCTTGAAGCGTCAGGCGGCCACGGGTCCACTGATCCTGCGCGTAGATGGCGTCGAACCGCGTGCGATTGCTCTGCCAGAACGGCGCGTCGCGCAGCTCGACCTGGACCGGCACATTGGTGTTGAAGATGTATCGCAACTGGCTGCCGGCGTTCTGGAAGTTCTTCTGGATTTGGAACGCGGCCTGATAGCCGACCTTCAAGCTGTGCGCGCCGGTGACATAGGTTCCCGACGCACGCCAGACATCGTGGAACTGCTCAATCGAGCCGGCCGAGGCCCAGCCGCGATAAGTGAAGTTTCCAATCGGCACTCCACCCAACACGCTCTGCTCCTGCACGGGGATGAAGTTTGTCAGCGCGCCGCCCGGGATTTGACCGCCGAACCGGCTGGCGAACTGGGAGAACCCGGCTTCGAAGAGCAGCCTGCTCGTGGCGGGTGACGACCAGGTGAATTGCGTGATCTTCTCGCGGTTGTCCCAGACGTTGCCCGACTCGGGCGCCAGCGCGCCGAAGAAGCCGGCGCCGACGCTGCCGAGCGCGACCCAGTCATCCCCGCGATCGCGGCATTGCTCGGCGCCCTTCTCGTACGCCGATCCGTTGCAGACCCGCTGATAGTCAAGGTAGAAGCCGACCTTGTTGCGCGCCGTGGCCTGTCCCGTCAGACGGATGGCCTCGATCATCTTCGCCGCGGCGCTGCGCGCCTTCAGGCTGTCGTCGCGCAAGTAGGTCCATTTAGTCGGATCGCCGGCGTTCTTGTTGCCGAAGAGGCCGGGGATGTCCTGGTGGTTTCCGTAGCTCCGGATGTTGTTGAAGAACCACAGCCGGTCCTTCACGATTGGCCCACCGAGCGCGAAGTTCGTATCCCAGTTCTTGATCAGAGCGGGTACGTCGGTGAGGCCATAGCTGCGCAATGTGTCGTTGAGATTGTTGCCCTGCGACCACTTGCCGGCCGTGCTGAGAAACCCGGTGCCGCTGAACTCGTTGCCGCCCGTCTTGGGCACGAGGTTGAAGGCGGGGCCGCCACGGTCCGTTTCACCGAGTCCGCCGGCAATCGTCACCTGGACTTCAGATGATTCGCCGATCGGGTAGCCGAAGCCGGCCACGCCGCCGCCGTTGAATGCCGAGCCGACATTCATGCCGTCGATCTGAATCGTGCCCTCGTTGCCTCGTCCGCCTCGTGCCGTGAAGAAGTTCGTCGACACGCCGGAGCTCACGTCGAGGCCGGTGGCCTGGATGCCCGGCACGGTTGCGAGCAGGTTGCCGTAGCCGCGCGATGCGGGGAGAGACTCGACCACTCCGCCGGAGAGCACCACCTGCTTTTTCGTGCTCGTCTGGATGTCGACGACCGGCGTTTCGCCGGTGACCGTGATCGTTTCAGCGACGGCGCCGACCTTCATGTCGGCGTTGATACTGGTGACGCCACCGCCTGTCACCTCAACGCCCTCGCGCTTGACGGTGCTGAACCCGGCCAGCGTGAACGTCACAGTGTAAGTGCCGGGCGGCAGCTCCGGGAGCCGGTACTGACCGGTCCCATCGGTCACGGCCGTCCGGGTTTTCTCGATCAAGACCGGGCTGCTCGCCTCGATCGTCACGCCTGGCAACACGGCACCGGACGAATCCTTCACGACTCCCGACAGGGTCGATTGTTGGGCGTTGACCGATGCTGGAAGGATCAACAGCCATGACAGCACGAACACAATCTGTCGGAAAGATGGCATACCGCCTCCTTCATTTCGGCGAATTCTAACGCTGTTGGGGCGCAAAACAAGGAAAAAGCCCGCCCCACGCAAACCTGCTATCCAACTGAGCAATGGACAGCGTTTTCATGTGCGTGGCGCAGCGCCTTAGCCCTGCGTTCCTCGAAGCCCTAAAAGGCTCCGCCACTACAGCCATTTGAAAACCAGTCGAGAGCGTTGCAGAATTCAGCTGCGCCACCGCGGAGGACGCCGCGAAAATCGATCCCCCTGCGTCCTCGGCGTGCGCTGTCGTAATGCCGAAACGCGCGTTACTACGCGGTCGGCGTCGGCGCGACCGGCTCGATCCTGAGGAGCGCCGCCGGATCTTCGTCGGTCAGCAGATACAGCGACCCGTCGGGCCCCTGCCGCACGTCCCGAATACGCTGATGGAGGTCGCGCAGCAGCGACTCGCGCCGCAGCTCCTCCCAATTGTCGTTGAACACGATCCGCTGGAGCTGTCCCGTCGGCGCCACTTCGCCTTCCCGCAGCCCGCCAACGAACGCGTTGCGCTTCCAGCCAGGAAAACGTTCGCCCGTGTAGAACGTGAGGCCCGACGGCGCAATCGACGGGACCCAGAAGACGAGCGGCTCCTCAAATCCAGGCGCAGACGGCGGAAAGCGCGGGCCGTTGTAGTCGCGGCCATAGCTGACGATCGGCCAGCCGTAGTTGCGGCCCGGCTTCAGCACGTTCAATTCGTCGCCGCCGTTGGGACCGTTCTCGTGCTCCCAGATCTCGCCGGTGTACGGATTGAGGGCGAGCCCAAGCTGCACGCGATGACCGAGCGTGAAGATCGCCGGCTTGTAGCCGGTCTTTCCGACAAACGGATTATCGGGCGGCACGCCGCCATCGTCTCGCAGCCGCAGGACCTTGCCGGCGAGATCGTTCGTGTGCTGGGCGCGGTCGACGCTGACGTGCGGCCCGGTTCCCGGTCCGCCGATGCCCATGTACAGCATCCCGTCCTTGCCGAACACGATCCGCGACGCTTCCGTATCGACATCGTCGGACACAAACACGTCCCGAACATCGGTCAGTGCTTTGCCGTCCCACGTGCCGCGCAGGACCGAGTTCGCCGCGACGCCGGGCGCGAGCGGCTTGTGATACGAGAGGTAGATCCACTTGTTCTGCGCGAAGTCCGGATGGAGCGCGATGTCCATCAGCCCCGCCATCGTACCGCGCGAGAGCACTTGCGGCGTGCCGGCCACCGGCGTTGGGTCGAGCACGCCGTTGCGGAGGATGCGAAGACGTCCGGCACGCTCGGTGATCAGGATGCTGCCGTCCGGTAGAAACGCAAGACTCCACGGGTGCGAGAGTCCAGTTGTGACCACGCTGACCTTGATGTCACGCTGTTCGAACGTGGAGTAGACCCAGGGGCCGCTGCCGAGCGGCGGCGACGGCAGGGGCCGCGGGCCTCGTGGGATGACGCCGCGTAAATCGCGGATCACCGGATACGGGAATCGCTTCGCCAGCTCTTCGGTCGCCGGCGAGAGTTGCGGCGGCCCCTGCTGTGCGGCGACAATGCCAGCTACAGCGACACCAATCAGCGCCGATATCAGCGTCACCTTCATAGAGATCCTCTGCGGAGCACCGATGAACGATCGCCGACGTGCCGACCCGAATCACCGCGTCGCGGGCGGAGCGTGCAAAGTGGCACGACCATGAAGATAACAGGATTACAGAACGGCCGCATCGCCGCAACAGGTGTCGCCGTCGCTGCGGCTCTTGTGATCGCCGGCGGCTTGCGCGCGGTCGTCCCTGAGCCGGTCAAGACCGACGCGGGCCTGCTCTCCGGCACGTCCGCAGCGGCGCCTGGCGTTCGCGTGTTCAAGGGCGTCCCGTTCGCCGCAGCGCCAGTCGGTGAACTGCGGTGGCACGCGCCGCAGCCGGTCGCGAAATGGACCGGCGTCCGCAAAGCCGACACCTTCGGCTCCGTCTGCGTGCAGCCGAAGGGCATGGGTCGCGTGAACGTCGCGGTCGATCTTCCTGACTCGCCCGCAGGGAGCGAGGACTGCCTGTATCTGAACGTCTGGACGGCCGCACAGTCAAGGTCCGAGCGGCGTCCGGTCATGTTCTGGATCTTCGGTGGGGCGTACACCGAAGGCGCGGGCTCAAGCCCGCACAGCGACGGCGAAGCGCTTGCCCGCCAGGGTGCGGTTGTCGTCACGTTCAATTACCGGCTCGGCCCGTTCGGGTTCTTCTCGCATCCCGAGCTGACGAAGAAGTCGGGACACAACGCGTCGGGCAATCAGGCGCTGTTGGATACGATGGCCGCGCTGAAATGGGTGCAGACCAACATCGCAGCCTTCGGCGGCGATCCGCGGAACGTGACGATCTTCGGCGAATCTGCCGGCGCGGCGATAGCCGCCGGGCTCGTCGGCTCACCCCGTACCGCGGGGCTGTTCCGACGGGCAATTTCTCAAAGCGGCGCGTGGATGGGCCTGGCCGTCGCGGCGATGCGCACACGGCAGCAGGCCGAGCAGCCGATGGGACGACCGGGCGTACCGCCGCCTGTGCTGATGCCGCTCCGAGAGCTTCGAGCGAAATCGAGCGAAGAAATCGCGCGGACGCTCGTCGGCGCCGGCATGATTGTCGACGGATGGATCATCCCCGAGGACCAGTCGCTGACCTTTGCGCAGGGGCGGCAGCAGCCGGTCGACGTGCTCGTCGGATCGAACAAGGACGAAGGCACCTTCGCCGGCGACATGACGGCCATGGCGTGGACGAACCGTGTGAAGCAGCGGTGGGGCGATCTGGCCGACGACTACTTGAAAGTCTATCCGGCTGGTTCTGACGAGGAAGCGACGCGCTCGTCGCAGGTGGCGTTCCGCGACGAGCTGGCGTGGCACATGCGCCTGTACGCGAGTCTGCAGGCGAGGCGCGGGCAACGCGCGTACTGGTACTTCTTCACACACGAGCCGCCCTATGCGCCGAACGCGCGCAATCTGAAAGCGACGCATGCGGTAGAAATCCCGTACGTCTTCAACCATCTCCGCGCACCGCGCGTGTTTCCGGACGCGAGCTCGCCCGAGCTGGCGTCGGCATCGGCGGCGGAGCGGGCGCTGGCCGAACGGGTGTCGTCGTACTGGGTGAACTTCGCCCGGACGGGCGATCCGAACGGCAGGGGCCTACCGCACTGGCCGTTGTTCAGCGACGCGAGCGCGGCGCCCATGATCGTCGGCGACGTCAACGACACGCCGGATCCGCAGCGGCTTGCGATCTACGACAAGCTGCACGCAAAGATTCTGGCGGGCCTGAAGGAGTGAAGATGATCTTGCCGAGCGTGCTAATTCACGGTCAGGCGCGGCGAACGGATGGCGTTCGATGAAGCCGATCGCCGAGGGCCTGCGCCGACGTCCGAGTCGAATCGCGAACGGCGCGCGCGGGTCGCCTCCGCCATGCTTGGGTTTGGGGATTTGCCTTCCCTACCGGCCGTCACGGCTCTCATCCGGCGCGCTGGTGCCCGACGAGCCGACCGACAGCTTCCTCCCGTCCGGGAAGGTGATGTCAAGGCCGTTCGCGCGGTTCGCTCCGTCCTTCGCCTGGAAGCCTTCGACGATGATCTCGATGCCGTAGGGCAGCGAATTCTTGGTCCACCCGCGGCGGATCAGCGCGTTCGGCGCGCCACCTTCCACCGTCCAACGTTCCACCTTCCCGTCCGGACCTGTCACGTCGATGTGAATCCAGGAGTGCGGGTTGACCCACTCCATCT
>QHWL01000656.1 GCA_003222555.1 Acidobacteriota bacterium
CGGGTGTTGAGGGCTCGATCCGGTGTCCTGGGAGCAGGACACGCGTTCGCGCTTCCAGGCCCGCCATCGCGAGACGAAGTCTCGACCGTGAAGACGTAACCATGTGCAATAAAGTGAAGACATGCAATAGAATGGCGCGACATACGCGAAAGAAGAGTCGACGAGTAAACGGGAGGCTTCAGATGCGTAATCGAGCTTTCGCGGCCTTGGGTGTTCTGACACTCGTGACCGTGGTCGTCTTTTGGACGCCGGTCATCGTCGTGGCCCAGGCGCCGTCCGGTGCGGCGACGCTGGCCGCCAACGTGTGGGACCCAACTGCTTCCGCTGCTCCAAGCGGTTGGACCCCGCCCCGTACCCCGTGGGGGGATCCCGACTTGCGGGGATACTGGTTGAACCTCAGTTACACGCCCTTGGAACGCCCGTCAGCTCTGGCGAACAAACCGCTTTACACGAAAGAAGAGGCCATTGACGCATTCCGGAAGGCGGTCGCCCTCGATGCTGAAGTGGATCCAACGACCGTCCACTACGACTGGAAAGAGTACGGAATGGACGCGTGGCAAAGTCCGGTCCGGCCGAACCGGCGCACGGGGCTCATTGTCGATCCGCCTGATGGCAGAATTCCACCCCTCACGCCGGAAGCAAAGAAGCGGCAGGCCGACGCCGCTGCCGCAATACGGGCGGCAGGGACGGGCGTGCAGAACTACGGGAACCTGTACACGCGCTGCATTACGGGGAACCAGGGACCGCCACGGGTTCCTGGCAACCATGACGCTGAGTCTCAGATCGTGCAAATTCCGGGATACGTCCTGCTGTACATGCAGTCGAACAACGACGTTCGCATCATCCCCCTCGACGGGCGTCCGCATCTGCCGCAGAACGTCCGCACGTGGTCGGGCGACGCGCGCGGTCATTGGGAGGGCAATACGCTCGTGGTCGACACGACCAACTTCAAAGAACAGAGGAACTGGCGGGGATCCTCCGCCGGATTGCATCTGGTTGAACGCTTCACGTTGGCCGACCCGAGGACGATCCGCTACGAATTCACGGTCTCCGATCCGACGACGTGGACCAAACCCTGGACTGTGGAGAACCCTCTGCCGAAAATCGAGCCGCCTTTGTTCGAGTTCGCGTGCCATGAACAGAACTATGGCTTGATGAACAGATCCGGGAGGCCGAACGAGCCGCGCAACCCGGGCGTGCCGCGCAACCCGAGCGCGAGACTCCAGACAGCGACCGGTGATGTGTCGTGAACAGGAGGTCCGAAATGCGTAATCGATTTTTCATATCGTTCGGTGCGGTGTCGCTCGTGATGGCGGCGATCGTGTGGGCTTCGGTCCTTGTCGTGGCGCAGGCGCCGTCGAGTGCGAGCGCCAAGCTCGCCGCGAGCGTCTGGGACCCCACCGCGCCACCTCCGAGCGGCTGGACCGCGCCTCGTACTTCGTGGGGCGATCCGGACCTGCAGGGATTTTGGTTGGTGCTCAGTTACACTCCGCTGGAACGCCCCGCTGCGCTCGCCGGAAAACCGCTGTATACAACAGAGGAAGCCGTCGACGCGTTCAAGAAGGCCGTCGCCCTCGACGCGGAGGTCGATCCCACGACGATTCATTACGATTGGAAAGAGTACGGGATGGACGCCTGGCAAAGCCCCGTCCGGCCGAACCGGCGCACGTCGCTCATAGTCGACCCGCCGGACGGAAGGATTCCTCCACGGACGCCAGAGGCTCAGAAGCGGCGCGCCCTTGGGTGTTGTGGCGTGGGAGGCACCGACGTGCAGTCCGTCGGATGGTATACGCGCTGCCTGTTGGGAGTCGAAGCGGCGCCGAGGGTTCCGGGTGGCGTGACCACCGAGTCGCAGATCGTGCAGATTCCGGGATACGTGATGTGGGTCCAGGAGTCGAATAACGACGTTCGCATCATTCCTCTGGACGGACGTCCGCACCTTCCGTCAAACGTCCGACAGTATCTGGGCGACGCGCGCGGCCATTGGGAGGGCAATACGCTCGTCGTCGAGACCACCAATTTCACGGACGAAACCAAGTGGCAGGGATCCACCGCGGGCATGCGTCTTGTCGAACGCTTCACGCTGGCCGATCCGAAGACGCTCAAGTACGAATTTACGGTCACCGATCCGGCGACGTGGACGAAACCCTGGACCATGGAGGCGCCCCTCCCGAGGATTGATCCACCGCTCTACGAGTTTGCGTGTCACGAGCAGAATTACGGTGTGATCAACGTCGTCAAAGGCGCGCAAATCCGGGCCGCCGAGGGCATTGGACTCTCGGGCCGAGCGCCTGACTACACAACGGGCGACGGGAAGTGAGCGATAGCGAGCGACCTCTCGGGCAGGCAAGGGAGACAGGTTGATGAGAACCCAGCCAATTGCGTTTCTTGTGGCGGCGGCGCTCGTTCTGCTTCTGCCTGTTGCCGCGAAGGCGCAGAGCAGCATCACCGGCATCGTGCGGGACACTTCCGGCGGCGTCCTGCCGGGCGTCACCGTCGAAGCCACCAGCCCTGCCCTCATCGAAGGCGCGAAGGCCGCAGTGACCGATGCGCAGGGCCGTTACCAGATTTCCGAACTGCGGCCGGGCACCTATGCCGTCACCTTTACCTTGACGAGCTTCAAGACATTCAAACGTGAGGGCTTGGATCTGCCCGCGCAGTTTACCGCCACCGTGAATGCCGAGCTAGCAGTGGGAACGCTCGAAGAGACGGTCACGGTTTCGGGCGAGGCGCCGCTCGTGGACACGCGTAACACTCGAGCGCAAACCCAGTTCACGGGTCAGACGCTGCAGACACTCCCGGGCAACGGACGTCTCTCGACATTGTCGACGATTCTTCCGGGGGCGGCTCTCACGGCGGAAAGCGACCGTGCGTCCGGGAGCTTGAGCGATCGCGCTCAGACGCGGTTCGCCGTGCATGGCGCTCCCGAGGCGCAACCCGTGATTGACGGGATGAACATGATGTTGAGCGCGTCGAACACCGGGGTGTTCGTCTACAACCAGGTCAACTTCCAGGAAGTCGTGGCCGAGACGAGCGGCGTCGGCGCCGACCGCGATACGGGTGGGGCACAGGTCAACATGATCGCCAGAGACGGCGGCAATACGTTCTCGGGGACGATGAATGGCAACTTCACCGGGCCGGGCCTGCAGAGCGACAATATCGGGAGCGACCTGCAAGCGCGCGGGCTGAGCTCGTCGACCGCCGGGCAGGCGTCGATCAAGAAGTACTACGATGTCGCCGGCGGGATGGGCGGGCCCATCAAACGAAATAAGCTGTGGTTCTTCGGCTCGTTTCGCAAGGGCGACACGCAGCAGTATGCCGCGGGCATTTACGACAACCTGCTGCACCAGCCAGCCAGCTACCTGTACCAGAACGATCTGAGCAGCCAGGGGCACAGCGACGACTTCTACAGGGACTACAGTCTGCGCCTGACGTTGCAGGCAACGGAGAAGCACAAGCTCGTCCTCGCAAGCTCCTTCCAGCATAACTGCAACTGTGTGTATGCCTTGTTCATCCCGCAAACCAACAACGTGCTGATCATGCCGACGGCGGCCACCCAATTACGAACCGAACTTCGTTTCGAGTCTCAGCTGGACGTCTCCCGCCACCAACAAGCTGCTGTTCACGGCTACGGCCGGAGTCGCTTGGGTGAATCAAATAGATTACCGGGGTCCGGATGTCAACGAGCAGAGCATCCAGATTACAGACACCGGGCTCGGCATCAAGTACGGCGCGGCGTACGGAGCGACCGCGGGCGGATCTTCCTATTCAACGCAGCCTCGCCGGTCGTTCCAGCAGCAGTTCTCGGCCGCTTATGTGCTTATGTCACGGGCGAGCACGCCTTCAAGGCCGGGCTCGCCTTGAGGGAAGCGATCAATGGCAATCTTTCCAAGTTCGGACACGATTTGTACATGGCGAACACGGCCATCTCCTACCAGTTCACCAATCAGAGGCCGACACTGCTCACGCTGTATGCGACGCCCCAGCATTACGAAGACCACATCCTCGACACCGCTCTGTACGCGCAGGATCAGTGGACCCTGACCCCGAAAGTGACGCTCAACCTCGGCCTCCGCTACAACAACGTGAACGCGTCGAGTCCGGACACGACGCTGCCGGCCGGCTTTTTCGTCCCTCAGCGCTTCTTCCCGGCGGCGAAGGAGATCCCGCATTGGCGGAACCTCGACCCGCGGCTGGGTGCTGCGTACGACATCTTTGGCAACAACAAGACGGCGCTCAAGGTCTCGATGGGTCGCTACTCCGATCGCGTCGTCGCGGACACGGCGAACCCCGCGAACAACCTCGTGTCACTTACGACGAATCGGACCTGGAACGACCTCAACGGGAATTACAGGCCCGACTGCGATCTGCTCAATCCGTCTGCCAACGGCGGCACCGGCGCCACGCCCGAGTGCGGGGCATGGAGCGATCTCAACTTCGGGAAGCCGATCACGACGACTCGTAATGCCCCCGATTCGCTGACGGGCTTCAATCAGCAATACCACAACTGGCAGGGTTCTGTGTCGGTCCAGCAGGAGCTGCGGCCTGGCATCGGTCTCAACGTCGGCTATTACCGCACGTGGTACACGGGCTTCCTGGCCACTGACAATCAGCTGGTGGCACCGGCGGATTTCAATTCGTACTGCATCACGGCGCCGGTGGACAGTCGGCTGCCCGGCGGCGGCGGCAATCAGATCTGCGGGCTCTACGACGTCAGGCCGTCGCTCTTTGGTCAACTGGATAACCTGGTGACGCAGGGATCGCACTACGGAAGCCAGACCCAGGTGTACAACGGCTTCGATGCCACGCTCAACGCGCGGTTCGGACAGGGCGGGCAGTTCTCGGGGGGCCTGAGCACCTCGCGCACGGTGACCGACAACTGCTACCAGAACAGCGATCCGACGGTGACCGCTCAGTTGTTTACGGGCGCATCGACGGCGACCGCCCCCCGCACGGACGCGTTCTGTCACGTCAGTCCGCCGTTGTCGGCGGGCACGCAGGTGAAGTTCCTGGTCGTCTACCCGTTGCCTTGGGATATTCAGACCAGCGCGATCTTTCAGAATACTCCCGGCATTCCAATTCAGGCGACCTATGCCGCCAACAACGCGCAGATCCAGACCTCGCTCGGCCGGAACCTGTCGGCGTGCCCCAGCCAAACCGGCGCGTGCAACTCCACGGTCTCGACGCAGCTGATTCCATCAGGTACTCAGTATGAGCCCCGGTACACGCAGGTCGACCTTCGATTGTCCCGCTCGTTCCGGCTGGCAGG
>QHWL01000657.1:0-433 GCA_003222555.1 Acidobacteriota bacterium
CTTCTTGAAAGCGATCAGACGGTTGCTGGGCGATAGCGACGGACACTCGACGTTTTCGCGCAACACCGTCAGCTTACGAAGCGCGAGGTCGCCCCGAACCAAGTACGTGGTGACGCGAGCTGTCGACCCGGCTGTTCGTAGGGTGGCGTAGAAGATGTTGCTGTCGCGAGCAAACGTCACGCCCCAGAAGTTGAAATCCGCGGCCTTGAAGCGGGCGCCATCCCGCCACGTGGTGAATTGCTCGAGCTCCCCCAGCTCGTCGCCGGTGGCCATGTCGACGATCGTGGTCTTGGTCGAAAACGAGGTGCCCGTGTACCCATGCTTCTGCCCCGTCAGGAATACGGTGATCGCGCCCACGCGGCCGTCAGACGAGACACGCGTGCGGCTCGGAGAGCCGTCGAGCTTGATCGCGCCGCCCGTGGCCTTGAGCGTG
>QHWL01000657.1:510-1141 GCA_003222555.1 Acidobacteriota bacterium
TCGCAGGTGAGCTCGGCTGCCACACGGTCTGTGAGCTGGAGCGCACCGAGCGGCGCGATGCTCAACCGGCTGGAGTTCTGATCGCTGGACGTGTGTCGGAACAACATGTGGGGCGACGCGGAGATGGTTTCCACATCGCGTACTGGCGGAGGAGCGGGACGTGGCGACGCGTACGAGACCGCGCGATTATCGTTGATGGCGCTCATCAACGCGATGGCAACCGCGATAAGTGCTGCGACGCCTACAGCGGCCTGGCGGCCGATCATCGTCGGCCGCCGGTTCACTGCAACACGTTGCGGGATGCGAGCCTTCAAAAGGGTGACCACGGCTGCCGCGATTGGAACGACGAAAAGGAGACCGCTGACGTATCGCCCGTAGACGCCGTCGGGTCCGTAGGGTTCGGTCGCCGAGTGCAGAACGTCACTCCAGGGCAGCAGGCGCGCTTCGGCGGATTCATGAAACGCGTACATCGCGAGCTGGCCGACAAACAGCGCGGCAAACACGCGCGTCGCCTTGCATAACGCGGAGTTGGGCAAACGGCGGCCAATGCTCGACCAGAAGCTGCTCACAACCAGTGCCACCGCTATGCCACCGCTGATGGCCAGCAGCGCGTCGAGCGATCGCAACTGAA
>QHWL01000657.1:1265-3915 GCA_003222555.1 Acidobacteriota bacterium
GAAGACCCTGCCAGACCCGTCGCGCGAACCAGATGGCCAGCGCCAGCGCCACAATTGCGAGCGCGGCCTCCCAGTGTGCCTGGCGGCTGCTCGTTTGAAACCAGTACGCTGCACCGGCCGTGACTGGCAGGGCGGCGACGATGCCCCACCGCAATCCGTTCACGGGATCTGCGTCGCCGGCACGACGAAACCACGTCAGGCAGAACGCGATGGGGAGAAAGGCTTGGAGCCCTTGCGAAATCGTGCGCGTAACCAAGTCGTACATGCTAAGGACAGGCGCCTGGTCATCATCGGACCCGGCAGAGAATGGACGCTGAGCAAGACTCGTGCCTCGTTCCGGCACATTGGAGCTCGGTACGCGTGACGCAGGGTTCCTCCGACAACCGATGTCTGACTGGTTTGTGTTGACGGACCGAAGTCGCTCTTGGCCATCAGACGCAGCAACGTTTCCGTCAGGATACACGTCAGGATAGGTATCGTTGTGTATTCTGGCGATACGCGTGTTGGTACTGGCCGACGTACGTGTCGTTTTCGCGCTGCGCCGCAGCGTTCTCCGGGCACGTCAGTGCCGAACGCTCCAGCGCCGTCTTGCGCCCGACCCTGTCTGTGCCGCTGTTTGACGTCCGGGTCTCGGGCGCTATGCACTGCCCGAGGCTCAGTGTCGCCCGACGGCGCTTTCGCTCGCGTTCCGTCCCAAGATGAAGAGCGGCAACGACAGCAGTTGTCCAATGAATGAAATGGTGACGAGCAACGGGAGAGACTTGTCATAGAGCAAGCCGAAGGCAATGCTGCCCGTCAACACCACGCCGCGCCAAAGCACGTGTCAAAGATCCCAAACGCTGTGCTTCGACGCGCCGGTGCGATAAGCGGCGCGATGGCCGGTTTGAGCAACGTATCCTGAGCGCCCTTGTTGATGCCCCAGAGTGCCATACCGAGCCACGCGAAGACTGGCGGTCCGAAAAAGACGAGCGGCGTGAACAGCGAGCCAATCAGAAATGTCCCGAACAGAATCGGAAATCCGACGCGATCGTACAAGCTTCCCAGCAGGAAGTTGGCCGCGGCGCCCGCCGCCATCGCGACGGCGTACGACATCGGGATAAGGCTGCCTTGCAGCGTCCCGGCCTGCTGAAAGTGAAAGGCGATGAGCGAGAAGTCGACAAACCCAAATCCGATCAGTGCGCCCGCACCGACATACCACCAATAGCTGCGAGGGAGCTGGTTCGACTGCTCGCCGGTCGAGCCCTCGAACGCTCGAGGATTCGGATATCGTCGTCGTACCACGCCGAGCAGCCCGAGAGACAACAGGGCTGGAGCCAGCAGAATGCCAAACCCGAGCTGGTAAGTGCCACCCCACGCGATCACGACGGCGATCACGAGCGGCCCGATCGTGGCTCCGAGGGCGTCGAGCGATTCGTTGATGCCAAACGCGCGTCCGCTGCCGACTTCGCTCTTGGCATGCGACAGCATGCCCTGTACGATCGGTCGCCGGAGGGCGCGGCCTGTTCGTTCGCCGGCGATCAAGCAGGCGGCGGCGGGCCAATTTCCTGCGAGTGCGAGACCCGGCACGGCGAGCAAATTGATTGTGTAGCCCACGAAGGTGAGCGTCCAATATCGTCCGGTCTTGTCGGCCACATAGCCTGTGATCGCGCGCAATGCGTAGCCGAGGAATTCGGCGACCCCGGAGACGATGCTGACGATCGCAGCCGTCGCGCCCAGTTGCGCGAGGAACGGTCCGGTGACGCTGCGAGCGCCCTCGTACGTGAGATCGGCGAAAAGGTTCACGACGCCGATCAGGATGACGAATCGAAAGACTGTGGGCTTGCGTGGCTTGGTCATTCAGATCACCCGCTGAGCGTTTCTTGTTCGCCACCCGCCCCAAAGTGTAATCACTCGGGCGCAGCTAACGCCAAATGTGCGGATATTTCGGTGTTCGCGTGCGGTATTCGGTTTGCCCTGGCGGACGTCGTGCTGCTGGCCTCGGTTCCCCGCTCTGTTTTGATCCTGCTATCGCTCAGCACGTGTGCGGTGCGGGTCCATTCGCAAAGTGCCGACATGCCGGGGGCGGTCGCGGAGGTCAGTGGCTGCCTTCGGATTGTCAGTATTGCCGCGTCCCGCCGAAGCCGGTCCGCGCCCATTGAGTCCGCCACTGGTTGCGTGATCGGGCCAGCGCTGCCGCGGGACGGTGGCCCTCGCGCCGACCCGAGGACCAGCCCGGCGTTTGGCCTTCTTCGAGAGATGAAAGCCGCAGGAGGGCCAGCGCTCTCGACGTAGCTTCGTTCGCGGAAAATCCGTATCCCTCGCGCGACCTGTGGCCACCGCCGGCACGAGCACCACCGCGAGTTGTCGCCTGTCGAAGCTTTCTGACGGCTACCCGTCGCGCGGCATCACCGGGCTCAATGTCACGACGTCGATTTCCACGCATCCATCACCGCCGTTTACATCGAGCGTGAGTGTGTGGCTTCCGGGGCCGAGTGTCGATGTACCTGCCGGATCAGTCACGAATAGATTCCAACCCTCGATGCTGTCGCCGCTGTCGCGATTCTGAAAGGAACTGACGGGCGTTCCATCGACGGTGAGACTAATGACCTCGTTCGGCCCTTCCTTGCCGTTGGAGTAAGTCACCGAAAGGGCGTACTGCGTTTGCACAGCA
>QHWL01000085.1:0-452 GCA_003222555.1 Acidobacteriota bacterium
GTCAAGAGGATGCGCGCCACCACGCCCCATGCGACGCCTTTGGCGATGAGCGCCTCGGCTTCCCGGAGAATCGGCGGGATCTCGAGAACGAACGTGAGCACGACCAGCGCCAGAAACAGCGGCAGCAGGATCTCGCGGATCAGATAGCGGTCGAGAATCTTGAACATGAACGATGGAGCGTTGTGAGTCGTCCTTTAGACTAACACCATGACCCAGATCGCCATCCTGTGGCACATGCACCAGCCCTTTTACGAGGATCTCGCCACCCAGGAGCACATCCTGCCGTGGGTGCGCCTGCACGGGCTCAAGGACTACTACGGAATGATCGCGCTCTTGCGGGAGTTCCCGGATATTCGCGCCACCTTCAACCTCGTTCCATCGCTGCTCGTTCAGCTCGAAGCGTTCGCCGAAGATCGGGCACGCGATCGCTATCTCGAGCTGAGCCTCAAGCC
>QHWL01000085.1:560-9653 GCA_003222555.1 Acidobacteriota bacterium
TGTTTGCCCGTCGCAGCGGCTTGCTGCCGACGCCGGCCGACCGCCACACGGCCGCTCGACGGTTCGGCGCCGACGATCTGCGCGATCTTCAGGTCTGGCACAAGCTCGCCTGGATCGATCCGCTCTATCTCGAGCGCGACGCGCGCGTCCTGGCGCTCGTCGCCAAGGGGCGGAACTTCGGCGAGGACGACAAGGCGCTGCTGCGGACCGTGGAGCTCGAGCTCCTGAACAAGGTCATCCCCGAATACCGCGACGCCGTCGCGCGAGGGCAGATTGAGCTCTCGGCGTCGCCCTTTTACCACCCGATTCTGCCGCTGCTGTGCGACACCGATGTCTACCTGCGGACGCACCCCGACGCCCGCAGGCCGCGCCAGCGGTTCGTCCATCCCGAAGATGCGGAGGACCAGCTCGCGCGCGCGCTGGCCTATCACGAGCGGCTCTTCGGCCGCCGGCCGGTGGGGTTGTGGCCGTCGGAAGGGTCCGTGTCGGACGCGATCGTCCCGCTCGCCGCGCGCGCGGGCATCACGTGGATGGCGACCGACGAGCTCATTCTCGCGCGCACGCTCGGCGTGACGTTCTCGCGCGACGCCCAGGGACACGTCGAGCAGCCCGAGCGCCTTTACGTGCCGTACGTCGTCCGGGCCGGCGGCGCGAGAGTCGCGTGCGCGTTCCGCGATCACACTTTGTCGGATCTGATCGGGTTCACCTACTCCGCATGGGCGGCCGATGCGGCGGCCGACGACTTCGTCTCACGCTTGGTCGAGGCCGGCCGGCGGTACCGCGATCGCACCGGCGGGGGAGAGGCGCTCGTTCCAATCATCCTCGACGGGGAAAATGCGTGGGAGCACTTCGAGGGCGGCGGGCGCCCCTTCTTACGCGCGCTTTACCGCCGTCTCTCGGGGCATCCGGAGCTTCGGACGGTCACGATGGCCGAAGCCTGCCGGAACCCGCGACAGGATCTCGTGGGGATTTTTCCCGGGTCGTGGATCGACGCGAACTTCTATATCTGGATTGGGCACGCCGACGATCAGCGGGCGTGGAGCCAGCTGGCGGACGCCCGCGCGGCGTTGGACTCGCCCGCAAGCGTGGAGCCCGCCGCCGTCGAGCGGGCGCGCGAAGAGGTGTTGATCGCCGAAGGCGGCGACTGGTTCTGGTGGTACGGCGACGATCATTCGTCCGCGCACGACGTGGAGTTCGACGACCTGTTCCGGCGGCACCTGCGAAACGTGTATCG
This sequence comes from Acidobacteriota bacterium, assembly GCA_003222555.1. GTDB lineage: Bacteria > Acidobacteriota > Vicinamibacteria > Vicinamibacterales > CAVVIG01 > JAHFUJ01. The sequence goes on from QHWL01000085.1 coordinate 1,795, forward strand.
ATCGCTTCAGAAACCGATTCCAGACGAGCTCTTCCTCAGCAATATCTCAACGGGGGCCTCGGTTGGCGCTCTGACCACTCCGTCGGGCTATGTGACGCCGACCATCGATGGCGAGGAAACGAGCTACTTCGAATGGCTCGGCGCAGGCAGCCTCGAAATACGGAAGCTCGACGGGGTGATGCATCAGGGCGATCGGCGCGCGCCCGTTTTGACGCTGGTGCAGTTCGGGTTCGACCGCGAGCGTTTGTACGTGCGGCTGGACGCAGCCCGCCGGGTCGCGGATCTGCTCTCGGAGGGCTACGAGTTCTCGCTGAAGTTCCTGCACCCCGAGGGCGTGCGGTTTTCGGTCCGCCAGACCATCGGACGATTGAGCGGGTCGTTCTGGGATCGCCGATCGAAAGCCCCATACTGGGTCGAGCGCGGGGCCGGCGGCACGATCGCCGCGGCCGGCGCGGTACTCGAACTGGCGGTGCCGCTCGCGGACCTGGCGCTCAAGCCTGGTGACGTGCTGGCGTTCGTCGTCGCGGTGTACGACGTAGACGGCACCGAGTTGGAGCGCCACCCGGCGAATCGTACGATCGAGTCCGAGGTGCCGGACGAGCAGTTCGAGGCGCGCAACTGGACCGCCTGACGCGCCCGGCCGTTCAACGCAGAGACCGCAGAGCTCGCCGAGAAAACGGTACGCGAGGAAAAAGAAATGAGCGCCTGGGGCCATGCCCGGGTCAGCGCGGCCCGGGTCAGCGGGGAAGCTCGGGGTTCGAAAGCGGGCAGAGTCGTGAGAGTTAGGTTAACATAACATACATTATCAGACTCTCCCGAAACGCCAAATGAAACGCTCGATAAGACGGCTGCGGAGCCTATTCTTCCTGGATAAGCCCAGCCTCCAGTAAATCCGTCGCGCGACAAATCACGTGAAAAGCCACCCTGGGAGCAGAACGATGTGGATCACCAACGGCCCGCTGAAGCGTCGCGGTCTTGGAATGGGTTTTTCCCGAGTCCATTACAGGTGTCTCCGCGCCTTGGCTATTGGACCCCGTCGTCTTGTCTATTTCGCTTTCCGAAGCTCGCGAAGGATGCCCTCCAGCGCGTCGATGACTTCATCTCGGCTGACCCGGCTCTTCGAGAAACTGAGCTTCAAGTTGAACGTCTTGGTCGCCGGCCGGTAGGCAAACACGTAATGCTTCGGGCGGCCCGTCTTTGGCGCTACGGCGTCGCGGAGCTGCTGGCGGGTCGTGCCTCCCTGGCTGGCGATTTTCTCGATGAGCGCGGTCATTTTCTCCGGCGTGTCCTGCCGAACTATCTGTAAGAGCAACGACTTAGAGGAAATGTCGGCCAGCCGACAAAGGTTTCGGACGACGTCGGGCATCGCATTGAGCGCGAGCGACTCGGTTACCGATGTCCGGGACTTTCCAAGCCGGCGAGCCAGATCCTCATGCGTATAGCCGCACCGTTCCGCCAAGCCGTGAAGCGCTTCCGATTCTTCGAACGGCGTCAGGTCCTTGCGCTGGAGGTTCTCGATGAGCGCCAGCTCCAGCATCTCGGTCTCGTCGGCGTCGCGGATGACGACGGGCAGTTCGTGCAGGCCCACCTGCACGGCCGCCTGGTAGCGGCGCTCTCCGGCCACGATCTGGAACCGATCGCCCCGCTGGCGCACGACCAGCGGCTCGATAATCCCTTTCTCCGAGATGGACGCGATCAACTCCGACAGGTCGCCCATTACCTGCCGGGGCTGGTTGGGGTTCGGGTCGATCCGGTCGATCGGGATCAGCCGTCCGATGGGGGTTCCAGCCGACGCCGCGAGCGTCTCCACATAGTGCTCGTCATGGCGCATCGAAATGGTCTCGGGCAGCCCTCGTCTAGGCACGGTCGATAACCTCCTCGCACAGCCGGTAATATTCGGTCGCGCCGGTCGAGTCGGGCGCGAACGTGAAAATCGATTCCTTGTACGCCGGGCTCTCCTCCAGGCGCACGCTCTTGGTGATCACCGTGTTGAACACCTTGCCGCCGAACACCTTCTGAATCTGCAACCGGATGTCGCGCGCCAGCGCCGTCCGCTTGTCGTGCATCGTGATCACCACCCCGAGGATGCGCAGCGCCGGGTTCGGCCGCGCGCGGACCTTCTCGATGGTTTCGAGCAAATCGTCGGTGCCCTCGAGCGCAAAATACGAGGATTGAATCGGGATCAGAAGGTGCGTGGCCGCCACGAGCGCGTTCACGGTGAGCAGGCCGAGCGTCGGCGGACAGTCGATGACCACATCCGGGTAGTCCTTGCACACCGGCTCCAGCTTGTCCTTGAGCCGGAAGTGCGAATCCATCTCGCCCAGTAGTTTGCCCTCGAGCTTGGCCAGCGCGATGCGCGAGGGGGCAATCCAGAGCTTCTCGAGCGGCGTCGGCTGAATGACGTCCCTCATCGTCAACTCCCCGTCGGTAATCGCGTCGTACACGCTCCTGGTGACCTGCGCGATGTCGAGAAACGACATCGTGCTGTTGGCTTGCGGATCGAGATCGATGAGCAGCGTCGGTTTGCCGCGCAGCGCGAGGGCCGCAGCCAGGTTGATGGCCGTCGTGGTTTTGCCCACGCCGCCCTTCTGGTTCGCGATGGCGACGATCATCAGGATGACAACGAACGACGGGATTGTAGCAGGAAAATCGGGTATTGCTGGGTTGGTGAGTTGTGAATTGCTGAGTTGAGTTGGTGCATTGGTGACCTGGCCTTTCGCCAAGTCACCTACTCACCCACTACATTTTGTATTTCCCCAGGTCGTCCGGGTCGAGGCTCTCGAGCCACTTGTGCAGCCGATCGGCGTCGGTTTTCTCCGAGGAGAAATCGACCGTCTTGGCGTTGTCGATGACCGTCTCCTCGACGAAAATCGGCGCCCGCGTCCGGAGTGCCAGCGCGATGGCGTCGCTTGGGCGGGCGTCGATGGCCAGGGTGTCCCCGTGCAGCGCAAGGTAGATGAGGGCGTAAAACGTATTGTCCTGCAGATCGCAGACCACCACCTTCTCGACCGACGCCTTCAGATCCTGGATGACATTGCGAAGCAGGTCGTGCGTCATCGGCCGCGGCGTCGAGATGTTCTCGATCTGCAGCGCGATGGCGTTGGCTTCGAAAATGCCGACCCAGATGGGCAGCACCTTCTGCCCGTCCTTGTCGCGGAGGATGACGATCGGCATGTTCGTGACCGGGTCGACCATCAGTCCCTTGATGTTCATCTCGATTTGCATGATCCCAACCTAGGCGCCGGACAGCCCTCTGTCAACTGAGGCCTGGCGCTCCCCCCAAACGCTGTGCGGACCCGCGCGCCGGACGCGGACCGTCACCGTCTGACCAATCCACGATGCGGGTCCCGGCAGGTTCACCACCACGTTGCTGCTCGTGCGGCCCGACAGCTCGGTGTCGCGGCGCCGGCTCGCTGCGTCCACCAGCACGTCGACGTCACGCCCCACCAGCTGCGCGTTCAGCCCCGTCTGGATCTCCCGCTGCAGCGCCTGCAGCGCGACGATCCGCTGGGTCTTCTCCTCTTCGTCCACGTCATCGGCCAGACGCCGATCGGCCAGCGTATTGGGGCGCGCCGAATACTTGAACGAGAACATGCTGTGGTACCGCACCGCCGCGGTGAGTGAGAGCGTCTCCTCGAACTCCGCGTCGGTCTCGCCCGGAAACCCGACGATCATATCGGTCGACAAGGCGACCTCCGGCAGGGATTCCCGAACTCTGCCGACGAGATCCAGATAGCTCTCGCGCGTGTACCGGCGGCGCATCGCCTGCAGCACCCGCGTGGAACCGGATTGTACCGGCAGGTGCAGGTGACGGCACACCTTTGGCAGCCGCGCCATCGTCTCGAGGAAGCGTACGCTGACGTGCCGCGGGTGCGGGCTGGCGAAGCGGATGCGCTCGATGCCGTCGACGCCGTGAATCGCCTCGACGAGCGCCGTGAAGTCGCACGCCGGATCGTCGGGGGCCGCGTAGTGATTGACGATTTGCCCGAGGAGCTGCACTTCCCTGCGCCCGCTGTCGGCCGCCTCGCGAACCTCCGCGAGAATCTCGGCTTTGGGCCGCATCCGTTCGTGGCCGCGCGTGTACGGTACGACGCAGAAGCTGCAGAATTCGTTGCACCCTTCGATAATCGTGACGTACGCCTTGACCGGGTCGCCCCGCCGCGTGACGCCGAGCGGAAAGGTCACGTTCTCGTACGGGTCGAGATCGATGAGGAGGTCGGGCGCCTTTTTGCGCCGGGGCACCGGCGAAAAGACCGCCGACCCCTGCCTTTCAACCGCCTGTTCCACCAGCATCGGCAGCCGCCGGATGGCCTGCGTCCCGACGATCACATCCACCGCGCCGGGCGAACGTTTGAGCAGCGCCTCGCCTTCCTGCTGCGCGACGCATCCGGCCACGGCGACGATCGGCTGGTGCCCCTGATCGAGGCCAAGCTGCCGCAGCTCCCCGAGACGCGTGTAGAGCTTCTCTTCGGCCCGCTCGCGGACGCTGCACGTGTTGATGACGACCACATCAGCGTCCGACGCATCGTCGGCCGCCTCGAATCCGGCTTGCTCGAGCAGGCCGGCCATGCGCTCCGAATCGTGGAAGTTCATCTGGCAACCGAACGTTTCGATGACATATTTGCGCGGCATGTGATTCACACGCTACCACGGTTCACGGTCGCGAGTTGCGCACGACTGGTGGTTTCGCTTTCGCTGTTTCGCTTTCGCCTTTCGACGTCGATTCGCCTTTCGCCCTGGCCCCCGCGGGACGGGGGCCCCTATCCGGACGGACTCCCGTCCCCGGACCCGGATGACGATCGGCAAGCATCTCGCGCGCTGAAGCCCGCAGGCCCTCGGTAATTGCTGCGCCGCCGAGCATCCGTCCAATTTCTTCGACGCGTCCGGCATCGTCGAGCCGGCGCACGGAGGTTTGCGTCCGCCCGCGCTCGACACGCTTTTCAATGAGAAAATGTGCGTCGGCGAACGCCGCAATCTGCGGGAGGTGCGTGATGCATAACACCTGAAACCCCGACCCGAGCGCCCGCAGCGCCCGGCCGACCACGTCTGCTGCTCGCCCGCCGATCCCGGCATCCACTTCGTCGAATATCAATCCGGGCGCGTCTGCCCCGCGGCGCCTCGCACGAACTCCGTCGAGCCTCCCCAACACGGCTGTCGCGCTGGGGGCTCCGGTTGACGCTCCCAGGCCTCCGTCGGGCTCCGCCACTGGGGCGTCATGGGCCTGGCTCGACCATTCGCGCGACGTCGCGGTCAACGTCTTGATGGCGAGCATGATCCGCGAGAGCTCGCCGCCCGACGCGATCCGGGCCAACGGACGCAGCTCCTCGCCGGGGTTAGCCGAAACGAAGAACTCGACCTGATCGATCCCGCGAGCGCTCCATTCCGGCTCCGCCACCGGTGCTTCGTTGAACCGCAGGTCGAACCGGGTCTGCTCCATCGCCAGTTCGCCCGCGAGACGCTCGAGTTGACGGGCGAAATCGACGGACACGCGCCGCCGCTCGTTCGAGAGCGCCTGCGCCACCGTGAGGTACGCCGTGCGGGCTGCCGCGTGATCGCGCTCCAGTCCGGCGACCCGTTCATCGCTACCCTCCAACTCGGACAGCTCTCGCCGCAGGGCATCGCGCCGCGCCATGGCTTCGGCGAGCGTCGGCCCGTATTTCCGCTTGAGCCGCTCGAGCAGCGCCAGCCGCTCTTCTATCTGCTGCAGCCGCGCGGGCGACGCCTCGATAGTGTCCCCGTAGCGGCGCAGGAACGACGCCAGATCCTCGAGCTGCGATTTGATGCCCTCGCGCGCGTCGACAAACGGCTGGAACCGCCGATCGAGGGCGGCAAGCTCGGCGACGCGTCGCCAGACGTGGCCGAGGGCCGAGAGCACCGCCTGATCGCTCTCGTACAGCGACGCGTAGCTCTCGGCGCAGAGGCGTTCAACGCGCTCGGCGCTTGCCAGCACCTGGCGAGCGGCCGTCAACTCTTCGTCCTCGGCCGGCTTCAATGCGGCGCGTTCGAGCTCCCCCAGCTGGAACGCCACGAGATCCTGGCGCGCGCTGCGATCGATCGCCGCGCGTTTGAGGCGCGTCAGCTCTTCGGCGCACCCGCGCAACCGGTCGAAGGCTCCAGCAACGGGAACGCAATCGAGGCCGCCGAAGGTGTCCACGAGTTCAAGGTGCGTCGATGGATCGAGCAGCGTCTGGTGCTCGCGCTGCCCGTGAAGTTCTATGAGCCGGCTAGACAGGTCCTTCAATGCGCCAGCCGTCGCGAGCGCGTCGTTGACGAACGCGCGGCTTCGGCCTTGCGCCGTGATTTCCCGGCGGATGAGCAGCTCTTCCCCGCCGGTCTCGAAGATGGCCTCGATAGTGGCCGCGCCCTCGCCCGTCCGGACGAGGTCCCCCGAAGCGCGATCCCCGAGCAGCAAACCGACGGCCTCGACGAGAATCGATTTGCCGGCACCGGTTTCCCCAGTCAGCACATTGAGGCCTGGCGCGAACTCGACCTCGACCGAATCGATGACCGCCAGGCGTTTGATGCGAAGGAACCGGAGCATGTGGAAAAGAGAGAGAACTCCAATCCTAACATAGGTTTGACAGCCATTGTCCACCGTGGTACAGTTCAGTCCATCGCGCTGTCCCAGCGGCGCACAGCGATGTCGCGGAGGGCCGTTTGCGCACGCTCGGAAGCTCGCTCTTTGCCCTGCTGCTGCAGGCGGAGGGTGCTGGAGTGCCCGAAGGCTCCAGCTCCACGATTCTCGGCCTCATCGCACGGTCCAACACAGTCTCCAAAGTCGTTCTCCTGATCCTCGCGCTGTTTTCGATCGTTTCCTGGAGCATCATCCTTTTCAAGCTATGGACATTCCGCCGCTCGGACCGCCAGAGCACCAGTTTTCTCGAGGTCTTCCGGCGCAGCAAGAAATTTTCGGACGTCCAGGCGGTCTGCCCGTCGCTTGGCGAGAGTCCGCTGGTGGGTTTGTTTCAGGCGGGCTACGCGGAGCTTACCGCACAGCTGCGTCAGCACACGCCGGACGGCGCTGCGGCTGGAGCCAATCCAGGACTGCCCGCCAATCGTCCAACTCTCAAGAGCCTGGCGGCGGTCGATCGCGCGCTGCTGCGCGCGTCGGCAGTCGAGGTGAACAAGCTCGAACGCCGGATTCCGTTTCTCGCGACGACGGCGAGCATTGCGCCCTTTATCGGGCTGTTCGGGACTGTGTGGGGCATTATGGGCGCATTCCAGAACATCGGACAAACCGGCTCTACCAACCTGGGTGTCGTGGCGCCCGGCATCGCCGAAGCGCTCGTGGCGACGGCCGCTGGCCTCTTCGCCGCGATCCCAGCCGTGTATTTTTACAATCTTTTGTCCCAGCGGGTAAAGGTATTCGCGTCCGAAATGGACGATTTCGCGATGGAATTCCTCAACATCGCCGAGCGCAATTTCACTTAGCCCATGCCGAAAGTACTCCCTGCCGCGAACGGAGCCCTTGGACGGCTGGGACGCGGTCGCCGCGTGGCCAGCACGCTGGCCGAAATCAACGTGGTGCCGCTCGTTGACGTCATGCTGGTGCTGCTCATCATCTTCATGATCACCGCGCCCATGATTCAGCGCGGCATCGACGTGAAGCTGCCGGTGGCCCGGCGTGCGGCGCAGATTACGGGCGAGCGCGTGTTTGTCAGCGTGCCGCTCGCCTACCGGCAGAGTCACATCGTGTACCTTGGTGATGAACCGATTCGGGTAGAGATCCTGCAGGAGCGCATTCGGCAGAAGATGGAAAACCGGAGCGACAAGCAAGTGTACCTGCGCGGCGACGGCGGCGTTCAACTCCAGGAACTCATGGACGTCTTCGAGCGGCTCAAAGGGGCGGGCGTGGAAAA
>QHWL01000086.1 GCA_003222555.1 Acidobacteriota bacterium
ACATCCTGGTCACCGGCAACCGCGATATGCTGCTGCTCGACGTCACGCCGCTCTCGCTCGGCATCGAGACGATGGGCGGGGTGATGTCGAAGATCATCCTGCGCAACTCGACGATTCCGGCGACGGGCAGCGAGATGTTCACGACGTTTGTCGACAATCAAACGGCGGTCGACATCCACGTGCTCCAGGGCGAGCGGGAGCTGATCGTCGACAACCGATCGCTCGCGCGGTTCAAGCTCCGCGGCATACCCCCGATGCCTGCCGGGATGCCGCGCGTCCAGGTCCAGTTCCAAATCGACGCGAACGGCATTCTCAGTGTGACGGCGCGCGAGCTGCGTACCGACATCGAGCAGACAATCGAGGTGAAGCCGTCCTACGGCCTTACCGACGACGAAGTGGAGCGGATGCTCGTCGAGTCGTTCGAGCACGCCGAGGCCGACTTCGCCGCGCGCCTGCTGATCGATGCCCGGAACGAAGCCGAGACGGTCATTCACGCAACCGAGAAATCACTGCGCTCGCCCGAGTTCGCCGCGATTGCGGAATCGGAGCTCTCTCCGGGTGAGCGCGAGCGGATCGAATCGGTGCTGGCCGGCCTCAAAATGGTGTTGAGCTCCCCGGACCGCGAGACGATCCAGAAGTGGACGCAGGCCCTCAACGACGCGACCCGTCATCTCGCGGAAGTCATGATGAACCGCTCGGTTCACGCGGCGCTTTCTGGCCGCAATATCACGGATATGTGATGGACCTTCATGCCTAAAGTCACCTTTATCATCGACGGCGAGACGCAGACCGTCGAGTTCGAGCACGGCGAAGTGCCGTACTCACATCACGGCAAGCCGGAATCGTTTCTCGACGTCGCCAAGCACTTTCACATCCCGCTCGAGCACGCCTGCGGCGGCAGCTGCGCCTGCACGACGTGCCACGTCATCATCAAGGAAGGCGAGCAGAACCTGAGCGGAATGGAGGACGACGAAGCCGACCGCCTCGACACGGCCTGGGGCCTGACCGCTCGTTCGCGTCTCGGGTGTCAAGCCGTCATCAAGGGCGACGTCGTCTGTGAGCTGCCGATGTATACGCGTAACTACGTACAGGAAGGCGGCGGTATCCAGCTCGGAAAGTCGGACAGGAAGGAACGCAAGACGCAGGAGGCTACGCCGTGAAGTGGATCGACGCTGAAGACATCGGGATCGCCCTGGCCGAGAAATTTCCCAACGTCGATCCTCTGACGATCCGGTTCACCGACCTGCGCGAGCGCGTCCTCGCGCTGGACGGGTTCGACGATGATCCCAAGGCGTCGAACGAGCCGAAGCTCGAAGCGATCCAGATGGCGTGGCACGAGGAATGGGAGGACGCGCAGTGAAGCTTGGCGGCATGTTCCGTCCAGGCATGCGCGCGTATTTCATTCCACTTCTGGCCGGCGTCGCGCTCACCGTCAGCGCCTTTCTGCCGTGGGTGATCGTCGGCGACGTCTCGCTCGAAGGCATTCCGGACGTCGCGGCGCTGTGGATTGCCGGCCTCGGCGTCCTCGCGGCCGTGCTCGCGACGCTGAGCCTCATCACGCGGAAGAATTCGCGCCACCCGCTGCTCCTCATCGGCCTCGTGTCGCTCGGCATTACGTTTCTTTCCTGGCGAATCATGCCCCGCGCAGCAGGGGAGCGCGCTCTCACGGTGGCCCAGGCCTTCGCCATCGTGGAGAACAGGCCAATGGGAGCGGCGCCGACGGCGCTCGTCGGCAGCGGCCTCTACCTCGGGCTGGCGGCCTCCGGCGTGCTCGTCGGTTTCGGCATGACAATCGTCATCAAGCGCGCAGCGCAGCCATACGTCGTCGTGGAGCCAGACGACGATGTCTAAGAATGACGGTCCGCCTGAAGAGATTGCGAACAAATCACGTTCAACGCAGAGACCGCGGCCGCAGAGAAGAAATGCCCAATGATTTCTCAGCGTGCTCTGCGAGCTCTGCGTTCAAACGTCGCATTTTTTCACAGGCTCTGAAGGCGGAGGAACGACGGACTTTACGAGCGCTCAAAAGAACCGAATGAGAATCCGTGTAGCCCACAGCCCCGATTCCGACGATGCGTTCATGTTCTACGGCCTGGCGAGCGGGCGGGTCCCCTCAAGCGGCTTCGACCTCGAACACGTGCTGTCGGATATAGAAACGTTGAACCGCGCCGCGTTCACGGGAACCTACGAAATCACCGCGGTGTCGTTTCACGCGTACGCCCATCTGACCGATCGCTATATCTTGCTGCCGCACGGAGCCAGCATGGGGGACCGCTACGGCCCCGTCGTGGTCGCAAAGAGGGACGGTCCCGCCTCGCTCAACGGGATCCGCGTCGCAATTCCCGGCGAGCTGACGACGGCGTTTCTGACGCTGCGGCTGTTCGACCCTTCCGTCGAATACGTTGTCGTGCCATTCGATCAGATTCAGGAGAAGGTGCACGCGGGCGATGTGGCGGCCGGACTGCTCATTCATGAAGGACAGCTGACGTACGCCGATGAAGGACTCCGGAAGATCGTCGATCTCGGCGAGTGGTGGGCCGATCGCACCGGTGGCCTGCCGCTGCCGCTCGGCGGCAACGTGATCCGGCGCGACCTCGGAGCGGCGGCGATTTCGACGCTCTCGCGCTTGCTGCGCGAAAGCATCGCGTACGGCCTCGAACACCGGGAAGAGGCAGTCGATTACGCGATGCAGTTCGGCCGCGGGCTCGATCGGAAGCGGACGGACCGGTTCGTGGGGATGTACGTCAATGGCCTGACACTCGATTACGGCGACCGCGGACGTCAAGCAGTCCGTCGGCTCCTCGACGATTCGCGCGCCGCGGGGTTGTTGCCGAAAGCCGTCGAAGTCGAATTCGCGAGCTGAACCGTTTTTCCCAAGCCAGTTGGCTCAGGCCTTCAGAGATTGTGAACACATCACGTTCAAACGCAGAGGCCGCGGAGGCCGCAGAGAAGAAAAGCCCAAGGATTTCTCCGCGTGCTCTGCGAGCTCTGCGTTCAAGCGTCGTATAGTGGTGAAAAACGGCGCTAAACCGGCCCAACCTCGGTGTCCTTTGTCTCCTTTGTGGTGACCAGGCGGTCGAGAGGTTCCAAAGGTTCGAGAGACGCGTCGATCTCGACACCGTGCACGAACGCGAGAAGCGCGTGCAATTGGCGCACCCCTTCGGTGAGGCTCGCAGGTCCCGGCTGCAGGATATAGGTCGACTTCACCTCGAACAGCCAGTTGTCCCGTACGGCGGCGACGGCCGTCCAGCCCGGTCGGCTGCGGATGGCGGCCTTCTTCACTTTTTTCCCGCACCACGACGCGAAGATCACTTCGGGATCGCGCCGCGCGACCTCCGACGGATCGACGATGCGATCCCGGGCGAGCCTGGCGCCCGCGAGCTCGGGAAAAAGCGGACGGCCGCCCGCGATCTCGACCAGTTCCTCGACCCATCGGATTCCGGAAATCAGCGGGTCATCCCATTCTTCGAAGAACACGCGCGTCGGCCGCGTGAAGCGCGCCGCCGATTCACGAATGCGATCGAGGTCGGACGCCAACCGGTCCGCAAGCTTCTCGGCCTCACGCTGACATCCGACCAGACCGCCGAGCATTCGAATCATCTGCAGAATTTCGGCGATGCTCCGTTGATTGAACGTCACCACGGCGATGCCGCGGCGCACGAGCTCCGCGGCAAGGGCTGCCTGGAGATCTGAAAACGCCAGCACCAGATCGGGCTCGAGCGCCTCAATCTTGTCGAACCGCGCGTTGATGAACGCCGAGACTTTCGGCTTCTGCCGCGCCTCGGGCGGGCGCACCGTATATCCAGACACGCCGACGATGCGATGCCCCTGACCGAGCAGGTAGAGCGTCTCGGTCGTCTCCTCGGTCAAGCACACGATCCGCCGCGGATACGACCCGTTCATGCGATACCAGCCGATGCCAGCGTGAGATCAGCGAACACGAATCCCTCCCGCTCGATGATGACGCCGGTCTCGACCGGAATCGGTCGGCTGAACATCGGGCCGCGGTAGGCGAAGCTATGGAACTCGCCGCGCTCGCCGCAGGGATCGATGGACGACGGGAGATCCGCGAGCAACCGCCCGTCGAACTCGCGTCCGGCGAACGATCGGTCGAGCACCGTTGGATTCACGCATGTGAGCCGCGCGCCCAGATCGGCCGCGACCATCTCGCGCGCGAGCGCCGTGGTGTTGGCGCCGAAGAGCGGGAAGAGCGGCGTCAGACCTGTGCCGGCGAGCCGCGCTTCTCGGTATCGCCGTACGTCTTCGAGAAATAGATCGCCGAACGCGACGTGGGTGAATCCCTCGGCAACCGCTCGCTCGACGGTCTGCGCCATCGCGCGCTCGTAGTCGTCGTTCGGACACGGTGACGGAATCGGCACCTGCCAGAGCGGGAGCGCGAGCGCTTTGGCCTGCTCCTGCAGCAACTCTACGCGCACTGCGTGCATCGCAACGCGTTGCGCCGGCTCGTTGATCGTCGTCAGCAGGGCGCCGAGCTCGATGCCGGCCAACCCGCGCAGCACGTGCACCAGCCACGCGCTGTCCTTGCCGCTGGACCAGGAGACGAGCGTCTTGTTCATTTGAATGCCTCTGGGTGAAGAGCTCGCGCGAACCGGTCGGCCGCGATAACGATGCGCGGCCCCGGCACCACGAATTCATCGCCGACCAGCAGGTACACGCGCCCGCTCTTCACTGCGGGCACCGATGGCACCGCGTTCCATACACGGCGCTCGGCGTCGAGGTTGGCCGAGGCGATCGAGGCGCCGTAGTGCAGCTCGATGATCACGTCCGGCGCGCGCGTGAGGATCATCTCCGTGCTCATCATCACCGACTGCCGTTGCATGTCGGCGAGCACGTCGGCGCCGCCGGCGGTCTCGAGCAGGTTGTGGAGAAACCCGTAGCCGCCGCTTGCGTCCACGTTTCGCAACGACCCGCGGTCGCGTCCGATCACGAGCAGCGTCTTGGGACGCGGCAGCCTTGCGACCCGCGCCCCGATGGCGGCCAGCCGCTGCTCGATCTGTCGTGCAAGCGCGTCGGCGGCTTCCTTCAGCCCAACCCGCGCACCGAGGGATCGCATGGTCTGGGTGATGTCGGCCAGGTTCCGATGCGTGTATGGGTAGATTGGAATGCCGGCACGCCCGATCTGCCGTTTCAGCTCCACCTGTGTGTCGTACACGACGACGAGATCCGGCCTGAGCGACAAAAGGCGCTCGACGTTCGGATCGATGAGGCCGCCGACGCGGGGAATCTTCTCGACCTCTGGCGGAAAGTGATCGTAGTTGCTGACGCCCACCACCCGGTCGCCGCCGCCGATCGCGAAAAGCATTTCGGTGGTGGAAGGCACCAGAGAGACGATGCGCCGAGGACTGTCGCCGCGCGCAGGGGCGGTGCGGGCTCGGGCCTGGATCACGGCTGCGCTGCCGGCGGTCGGGTTCGCTTCGAGCCAGGGCCGAAGGCCTGCGCCACAGGCGAGAGCGCACAGCAGCGTGAGGCGCGCCCGATGCTTCATCCACGACGAAAAAGCAGCCATAGAAAAAACGGCCCTCCGATGATGGCGGTCACAATTCCGACCGGCAGCTCCACCGGTGCCAGCGCCGTTCGCGCAATGAGATCGCAGCCAATCAGAAAGGCCGCCCCGAACAACGCCGACGCGGGCAGCACCAGCCGGTGATCGGCGCCGGTGATGAGCCGTACCAGATGGGGAACGACGATGCCCACGAACGAGACCGGACCGCCAAGCGACACAGCGGCGCCCGTGGCGAGCGATGCGCTCACCAGCGCCACCCGCTCCGATTGCGTGACGTTGACGCCGCGGGCGGCTGCCGATTCGCTGCCGACGCTGATGAGATCGAGCGCGCGCGGCAGGGTGACGAACCCCGCGAACGCGGCCGTCATCGGCACGAGCGCCGCACCGATCGGCGCGTACGCAGCGACGTCGAGCGACCCCATCAGCCACCGCACGGTTTGAAACGTCTCGGTGAAGTCGGCCACGTACTGAACGAAGCGGACGACCGCGCCGAGCAGCGCCGTCAGCGTCACCCCGGCGAGCAGCAGCACCGTCGTCGACGTGCCGCGCCGGCGCACGACAGACAGCGCGTACACGATGCCGAGGGCGCCAATCGAGCCGGAGAAGCTGGCGAGCGGCACGGCGGAGACGCCGAGTAGCGAAAAATCCAGGTGAAAGGTAATCGCGAGGATCGCTCCGAGCGCGGCGCCTGCCGAAACGCCCAGGGTGTCCGGCGATGCGAGCGGATTCCGCAGCAGCGCCTGGAACACGACGCCGGCGACCGACAGTCCGCTGCCGACGAGCGCAGCGGACAGCACCCGGGGCAGACGTGCGACGAAGAAAATCTGCGCGTCGATGTTGTCGGCGAACGGCCGCGACCGATCGAACACGGCGGCCAGACGAATCGTCGTGCTGCCGACGAGCGGGGCGAGCAGGCAGGCGCCGACCGCGAGCGCGCCGAACGCACTCCAAGTGACGATCATTCGGCGGCGAAAATTAGAGCGAGCGGCCAATGGGAACGACCGTCAGATGACCGGCGCGTTTGTGGAACCCGACGTCGGCGTCGATGCCGTAGAGCGCGCGGACGTTGGCCGCCGTCAGCGCCTCTTCCGTGGAACCTTGCGCCAGCACGCGTCCCTGCTTGAGCAGCACGACCTCACTGCACAAGGCTGCCGCAAGATTCAGGTCGTGCGTCGAGACGACCATCGTTGTCCCGCGCGTGCGGTTCAGACGGCCCAGCAGCGCGGCGATCTCGAATTGGTACCCGAGGTCGAGCGACGCCGTCGGCTCGTCGAGCAGGAGCAGAGCGGAAGCCTGGGCCAGCGCGCTTGCGATAACGACCCGCTGTTTCTCCCCGCCGCTCAGTGTGGCAAATTGCCGCGATTCGAACGCCGTCGTGCCTGTTGCTGCGAGCGCCTCACGTGCGATCTCGAGATCCGCGATGCCCTCGAGCTCGAACGCGCCCAGGTGCGGGTAGCGCCCCATCAGCACGATGTCGAGCACGCTGAAGTCGAACGTGGCGTGGGTTTCCTGCGGCACGACCGCAATCTGGCGCGCGAGCTCTCGGTGGGATAGCCGCCCAACTTCGGTGCCGTTCAAGGCGACACGTCCCGACGCAGGCCGCAGAATGCCCGACAGAATCCGCAGCAGCGTTGTTTTGCCGGAACCGTTCGGTCCGAGGAGGCCAACGATTTGGCCCCGCCCCACCTCGAACGTCACGTCCGTGAGTACGAAATCCGTGCGTGCGTAATTCGTGAGTTCGTTATCGGTGGGTACGTAGTGTCCGACTTTAGCCGGACGCTTAGCCGGACCAATGGCCGGACCTTTCCCGTACGCGAAACAGACGTTATCGGCTCGCAGCAATGCGGACTCCGACGATGCCGCTGCGCCGAAGCGCCGGAAAGCCGAGGATTTCCTCGTAGGTCCGATCGGCGAGGTTCAGGACGCGGGCGTAGACGTCGAGGCCGTGCGCCACGCGGACGCTTCCGCCAGCATTGATGACGGCGTAGCCAGGCGCGAAGAACCCGCCGATGCTTCCCGAGTTCGGCTCGACGTCCCGCGTGCGGGATCGCGTCGTCATCTCGCCGAACGCCGTGACACGGCCGGCGTTGTACGTCAGGTCGATCGAGCCTTGATGACGCGGCCGCCTAATCAACGCGTCGCCGACTTTGAACGGCGGTGGCGCGAACTCTGCAAGGCCATCGACCGACAGAATTTCGGTGTGGAGGAGTGTGTAGCTGGCGCGAGCCCTGAGCGCGTTGATGAGCCGTGCGGCACCTTCGAGCTCGAGCCCGCGGGAGCGGGCGTTCGAGATGTTATCGCTCTTGAAGCGGCTGGCGTCCCGGAGTACTCGAGAAATCGTGATGATGAGGTCGTCGTAACTGTTGACGAAACCGGTTGCCGCGAGGGAATAGGCGCCGCCGGCCAACTGCTGATCGACGCCGACCTCGAAGCTCCGGCTACGTTCGGGCTTGAGATTCGGGTTGTCGGTGAACCCGATCTCGAACGCATCGGGCGGGCGAATGCCGGTTCCCCCGCTCGCGCGAACGCGTGTCGACGCGCCCGACTCTCGGCTGGCTCTTATCAAGTAGCTGGCCGAGATTTTCGGATTCAGGGAGTCCACGGTCTGAGCGGGAAACGCCGGACGCGCCGAGAACACACCGTAATTCGCCTCGACCGAGTCGCGCGTGATGTGTTCGAGGCGCAGGCCGCCGGTCACCGAGAGCCGGTCGTGCCCGACATAGCGGAGTTCCGCGAACGTGCCGGTCACTCCACGGCGGATCGGCACAGGCGCATCGGCGATGCCCCCGGTGACGTACGTGCTCGATCCGCGCTCGCGCAGCAGCTCCACTCCTGCCGACGCTCCGAAGGCAGGCGACAGCGCGATATCCTCCTGAACGCGCCCATCGAACCGGCGGGTGCCGCTCGACGATGGACCGAACTGATCGACGAAGTCGCCGGAAAGGTCGGTGTAATTCGCCTCGAGGCGCTGACGAACGCGAGCCGACCAGGGGTGGGTGAGTCGCGCCCCAATTTGGCGAGTGTCGTCCACGCCCCTGGCAATTCGGTCGATCCCGGCAAACGTGCCGATCGGATCGGATCCGAAAGGCCCGGGGAGTCCGCGCTCGTCGCGTCCGATGTTGCCGTTGACCATGAAATCGGCGCCGCCTGGCCGCTGCCAGCCTACCGTGCCCGACACGTGCGAGAAGCGGTAGTCATCGTTGGTCACAGCTTCGCCCGTCGCTGGCGCAACGCCCCTGTAGCCGAGGCTGCGCGCGTGTTCGGCTCCGGCGCCCCAACTCCAGTCGCCGTTGGATCCCGCCGCGCCAATCGTCGCGCGGGCCGTTCCCTGGCTGCCCCCTTCGACAAGACCGTCGATGCGTGGACGGCCGCCACGTCGCGTCACGACCTGCACGACCGCGCCGATGGCATCGGACCCGAAAAGCGCGCTCTGAGGCCCGCGCACGATCTCGATCC
>QHWL01000087.1 GCA_003222555.1 Acidobacteriota bacterium
CTGCCCGACGTATTCGATCCCCAGATGGTTCCGTCAACCGGGTTGATCGAGATGCCGTAAAAGCCGAGGTTGAGGCGCTTGTCCTTGGTGGGATCGACCTCGGCGTTGGGCTCGACGTAGGCGTCGCGCTTACCGTTGCCGTTGGTGTCGACGACGAACGCGGTCCACCCTTGCGCCTTGGCCGAGTCGCCGGTCTCCAGAAACACTCGAGTGTTGACCCAACCCACTTGCGGACCACCATTGTTGGCGAGGTACAGCGTGTTGTCGGCGTCATAACCGAAGTTCAAGTGGTGCGTGCCGAAGCAGGTGTCCACGAACGCCCACTGCTTGGTCTTCGGGTCGTACATCGTCACGCCACGCGCGTTCTGTACGAAATTCGTGGTGTTGGTCGCGGGACCCGAAGCGCGCTCGAGCGGGAAGGCCTTTGCCGAGGGATGATCCGACCCCGCCTTGCAGAAGGCCGGCTGCTCCCATTGCGGCCTGTTGGTCGCCGCCCACCACACACGACCTTCGCCATCCATCATGTCCGTGTGGGCGTTGACCTGCGTATCCCAGATTGCCCGATCTCCCCAGTAGCGCCACGGCGCCGGCGCGACGTTGACGGTCGAGGATCTCGGCGTGCTCGCGACCTTCACCGGCATCTTCGTTTCGGTCGCCATGTGGAGAACCGGATCCAGAATCGGAACCCAATCGGTACTCAGCTCCATCGCGCCATAGAGCGCGCCCCAGCCATTGACCGTCGGCTTCCTCTTGTCGGTGCCGGTCAGGTCGTGGAGATAGGCGGTGGGGCGAGACCAGTCCCACAAGGTGACCACGATATTCCGCTCGATACCCTGGGGCCGGTCCGGCTTCTGCTTGGGCAGCTCGCCCGCAGCGATCCGGTCGGTCCAGTCGGCCAGCCTGGCCAAGAGTCCACCATCGTTGGTCATCAGATCGTTGATCCCGCTGATCATGGCTCCGCCGGCCTGACCCTGCCGCAGTCGCGCCGCCCACGCTGCCTCTGTCTCCTTGTCACTCACCCCAAGAGCGGCATAGTCGATGGAGCGCATCGTGGGGCCGCCGGCCTGGTGACAGTTGCCGCAGCCGTTTTGCTTGATGGCGTCCATCCAGTCCGCTTGGCTCCGCAAAGGGGTTGGCACACGGTTGCCTCTGGGGCCTGTGATCGGGAACATGCTCTTGCCCGGAATCTTGAGCATCGACCACCAATAGGATCCCGAATAGTACTGGGCTGCCGCATGCGCTGTGGGTGCGACCGTGGCGGTGAGGTTGAGCGTGGCCCCGGGCTTTGCGTGAATGCGCGGCGAATCGACCAGCCCGAAGCCGCGGACCCAGACACTGTATTGCGCACCCGACGGAAGCGAAGGCAGCAAGTAGCGACCCTGATCGTCGGTGACGACGATCTTGGCGTAGCGGCTCGTGCCCAGACCGGTCGTTTCCGCGATGACCCACACCCCGGCTTCCGGCCCCTTCGCGCTCGTCACGACCCCTCCAATGTCGGTGGGGCCAACCCGCATCTGTTGGGCACCAACCTGGCTTGGCCAAGCCGCCAGGAACGCGGCGACGCTCGTCGCTACCACGCTTGCGTACAGGGTTCGTTTCGCGCTCATGCCACCCTCCCAATCGAAATCTCCACGTTTGGCCATCCGGAATACCACTGTATACGCCTTTATACGCCGAAAAGCTCCGGCCGGAAAATTTACTGTTGACAGGGCATTGTCAAGTTGAGACAGCGATGGGCACAGTAGGCGGATGAACGCTGAATCCATCCGCACGGTCGTGGAAGCATCAGCACACACACAAATGCTGCGAAGCCCACAAAGTTCATTCTCTGAATCATGGGCTCCTCCTTGCGGAATAGGGAACGTCGTGAGATGGAGGTGATTCGCTCGCGTCCGCCGAAACTGAGATTCTTGCACCAGCAGCGTCGAGTTACAAACAACGCCGCCATCCAAACTTAGACGTCATTCGGCGCTTGTCCTTCGACTCCCTCAGGAGTAGACTCGCGCAAAATCAGCCGATTCAGTCGTCGCTACGAGCCCGAAGAACTGGAGGGAGTTATGTTGCGACGCGTTCTCGTGTTGCTGTCAGGGCCTGTCCTGAGCGAAGTTCGGCCTTCGACCTTTCCTTCCTTAGACAGAATCAGGGCCGCCATGAGCTTCGTCAAATGTCGGTACGCGCAGGGTCGACGTTGCCAACTCGCGGTGCTGCTGATCGCGTCAATCCTGAGCTCGCCAATGCTCGCTGCCGCCCAGGCAACAAGCGGCGTCATGACCGGGGTCATCACGGACGCTCAGAGCGCGGTACTCCCGGGCGTTACCCTGACACTGCGCAACGCAGAAACAGGATTCACCCGGATGGCCGTCACCGGGGACGACGGCCGTTACCGCATGGGGGGCTTGGCGCCGGGCCGGTACGAGCTGAAGGCAGAGCTGTCAGGCTTCGCGCCGGTCGAGGTGAGAGATATCACCTTGACCATCGGTCTCGAGGTCGGACGCAACATCACGCTGCAACTTCAGGGCGTGCAGGAGTCGCTGACGGTCACGGCCGAGGCGCCAGTCGTCGAGACGACCAGGACCGACGTGTCGGGTGTCATCACGCAGCAGCAGATCGAGACGCTGCCTCTCGCGACGCGCCAGCCGGTGGGGCTGGCGCTCCTGATGCCTGGAACGAGCCAGGACGCCGTGCGGCCGCGCAAGTTCAACATCACTGTCGGCGCGGGCGCGTTCACCATGGGTGCAGCGCTCCTGGTGGACGGAGTCTGGAACAAAGAGGGAAACACGGGCGAGCCACGGATGGATCTTCCGCAGGCGGCCATCCGCGAGTTCAAAGTGTACGTCAGCCAGGCCCCGGCGGAGTACGGATGGACGGCAGGCGGCGCGGTGACCTTCGAGACCAAGAGCGGGACGAACCTGTTCAGCGGTGAAGTGTTCGAGTACTTCCGCGACAAGAGCCTCAACACGATGAACCGATTCGAGCAGGAACAGCACGACACGAGCGGCACACCGAAGCCGGACTACCGCCGGCATCAGTTCGGCGCTGCCATCGGCGGTCCGATCATCAAGGATCGTCTTCACTTCTTCACGACGTTCGAACGGACCAAAGAGGACAAGTTCGCCACGGTGACCACGGGGCGACCGGAGTTCTACTCCGCGCTGGAGGGCACCTTCCCGATTCCGGAATACAGCAACATGGTCTTCACGCGGGGTGATGTGCAGATCAGCCCGCGGCAGACGGTGTTCGGGCGGTATGCCTGGCAGGATTCCGACTTTACCTGTGAGGGCTGCGGCGGCAGGACCGCGGTCTTCTCCGGCAACGGCATCCAGCAGAAACGATACTCGTGGGTCGGGGGACATACCTGGGTCCTGTCGTCCAGGATGCTGAACGAGCTCCGGGTCCAGGTGACGAATGTCCATTTCCGCTCGCACCCCCCTGGGGTCAGAGCCCAGAAGGATCTGTTCGACGACTCGCCTGCGCGGACGGCGCCGCTCACGCAGGTGTTCAACTTCCCGAGTCTGGTGTGGGGCTCGAACACCAACAACTACTCGCTTCAAACCCAGCGGCAGGTCAGGAATGACCTGTCGATCACCGCTGGCAAGCACACGTGGAAGGTTGGGGGCGGCTACCTGCATATCCCGATCAATGGGGACGTGAGAAAGGACATCGGCTCGTGGACCTTTACGTTCGATCAGCCGTTCGACCCGACGAACCCCACGATCATGGCGAACCTGCAAGGCGCGAGGCTGTTCACGGCCTCGACGCGGGACCTCCCGCGGTACGTGCCGAACGTGTACTGGGACGTCTACGTCCAGGACGAGTGGAAGGCGGTGTCGACCGTCACGCTGAGCCTCGGGTTGCGCTACGAGTATCAAGCCAAAGCGTTCGGCCAAGGGCTGGACATCAACGACAAGACGATATTCCCGACGACCGGCACGAACCTGCAGATTCCCTTTGTCGACTTCAAGCATCGCGGCGACAAGAACAACATCGGGCCGCGGCTCGGCCTCGCCTGGGATGTGAACAATGGCCGGGCGGTCGTGCGGGCGGGTTACGGCATCTATTACAACCCGATGAATCTGGTCGTGTCCCAGGGCGAGCTGACGAACTTCCGACAGCCGAACATCAACATTGTGAACCCGTCGTATCCGGATCCGTACGGGGGCTTGGACCCGGAGATGTTTGCGTCGACGGCGCCGCAGAACATCTCAATCCTGAAGAACGACCTCGAGAACGTGCAGTCGCAGACCTCCACGGTAGGGTTCTCACAGGAGCTGTCGTCCACGCTGGCGATTCACGTGGACGGCGTCTATAACAAGATGACCAAGATTCAGCGCGCGGTGGACATCAACCCGCGCAGCGGCCTGACGACGGGGCCGCGGCCGCTTCCGCAATTTGCCCGCATCGATCAGGCGCAGTCCATCGGCGAACTGACGTACAAGGCGCTGATGGTGCGGCTCGACAAGCGGTTCGACAACCGATACACGTATTTGATCTCCTATACGCTCGCCAAAAGCGACGGCAACCTCGAGTCCACGGGCATTTCGTCACGCGTCACGCAGGCGGAGGACCCCGGGCTCGACTGGGGCCCGGCCGCCAACGACCGCCGCCACGTCCTGGTGGCGAGCGGCTCCGTGCTGCTGCCGAACGACGTGACCCTGGGCGGCGTGTGGACCCTGCGATCGACGATGCCGTTCAGTGCGATCGCCGGCAGAGACCTGAATGGCGACGCGTTGGTCACCGACTACGTGCCGGGGACCACTCGCACGATCGGAACCCGCGACAACGCGCGCATGCTGGAGGCGGTCAACGCCTGGCGCGCAATGAACGGACTCGGACCGGTCCCGGCGTCGCAGATTGATACCAACGAGTATCAGAGTCTGGATATGCGGGTCAGCAAGGCGTTCCCGCTCGGCGGCAACCGAAAGCTCGAGCTGATCGGCCAGGTGTTCAACGTGTTTGGCACCGATGACCTGCTGGCCGCCTGGGGCACCAACGCCTTGTCTAATGCGTTCGGCCGCATCCTGCAGGCCTCCCCCCGCCAGCAGGCGGAGCTGGCCGTGCGGTTCGTCTGGTGAAGTTCAATGCGAGGGTCGCAAAGGTTGGTCCTCTCCAGCGTGCTGGCCTCACCTCCGCTTCGAGTGACAGGTACGGGCCGACCGCGAATATAGACGTGTACAACGTGTTCAACGGCAGCGCCGTGCTCGGAGCCAACAACACCTACGGTCCGCTCCCGAATTCCCATGGATGTCTCCTTCACTGAGCGGTCTAGGGCCGTTGCTCCCGCGCACGTTTCCGAAGCCGTCACACCGCGCCATACGCCCGTTTCCTGGAGGCAGGCCATCTGCCTGCCGCTCGGATTCGTTGCCGGTTTGCTGGTTATCGGGATGCTCAACCCGGTCAGGCAGAACCCTCGTCTGCTGTGGTCCTTCGTCGCAACCTCACTGATTCTCGCGATCTGGAGTGTGGCGGTGATCGAGCGCGCACGGCGAACCGACCGACAGCTCACGCTCGAAATCGTCCTCCGCAAGCAGCATTACCTGCAGGCGTGCGCGCAGGGTTCCGTACTCCTCTATTGGGGCTGGTACTGGACGAGGGTCTACGAATCGGCGTCTCTGATTGCCGCGCAGCTGTTGTTCGCATATGCCTTCGATCTGCTCCTCAGCTGGTCGCGCCGTGACAGTTACTCCCTGGGGTTCGCTCCATTTCCGGTGATCTTCAGCATCAACCTGTTTCTCTGGTTCAGACCTGAATGGTTTTTCCTGCAGTTCCTCATGGTCGCGGTCGGATTTGCCGCTAAAGATCTGATCCGCTGGGATAAGGATGGACGCCGGACGCACATCTTCAATCCTTCATCCTTTCCCCTGGCCTTGTTTTCACTCGCGCTGATCATGACGGGCATGTCCGACGCCACCTTCGGGAGGGAAATTGCCATTACGCAATTTTACCCGCCACACATCTATCTGTTCCTGTTCTTGATCGGCCTCCCCGGTCAGTACTTCTTCGGCGTCACGACGATGACCATGTCGGCCGCTGTCACCACGTACGTTTTCGGACTGCTGTATTTCGCAGTGACAGGAACGTATTTTTTCTACGATTCCTACATTCCGATTGCAGTCTTCCTCGGAATGCACCTCCTCTTCACTGACCCGTCGACTTCACCGCGCACCGAACTCGGACGAATCATGTTCGGCGTTGCCTATGGTCTCAGCACCGTCCTGCTGTACCGGTTGCTGAGCCTCGCCGGTGTGCCGGCGTTTTATGACAAGCTGCTGCAGGTTCCACTTCTGAATCTTTCCATTAAGGGGATCGACCGTGTCGCGCGTTCGAGCTGGCTGCGCGGCGTCGATCCGGCGCGAATCGCGCAGTCACTTGCACCGCGGCAGCGGCATCTCGCGTACATCGGCGTGTGGATCACTGTTTTCGGGATCATGAGCGCAGTCCAGGGAGTGGGCGACAACCATCGAGGCCAGTGGGTGCCGTTCTGGCAGCATGCCTGCGCCGAGAACCGCGCCGGTGCTTGCGACTACCTCGCGTTGACGGAATCCAATGACTGCGATGCCGGATCGGGCTGGGCCTGCAATGCATTTGCAATCCTTCAGACGAAGCGCGATGTCCCTGGCCCGGGAGCAGGAGAGTCGTTCGGCGCCGGCTGTCGGGCAGGGTTTTCCGCGGCTTGTGAAAACCGAGCTCGACTGTATGCGGGAAGCGGGGTCTTTGCCGATGCAGCTCCGACGCTGCACGACTACGCGATTCTGGTGAGGGGCAGCAAAGCGACCGCGGGCGAGGGGTCGCCTGCGAGCATATACAGTCGGGCTTGCGGACAAGGGTGGACGGACGCCTGTGACCGGTCAGGGTCATCGGCAGCGCGAGGTGCCGAATGACACAGTTCATTGGCGGCGGTTGCTCTTGCAAGCGGTCGACCGGCTGACTCACGACTTCAAGGTTTGGCGACGGCGTTCTGGTATACTCCGTCCCTCGCCAACCGTCCGAGAATTGACGACCAGCCAACGTTCACGGCTCGTCTCGACGTCCTGTTGTAACGGAGGGTGAAATGAAAGACGAACTGCTGGCGGCCATGGGTATGGTGGCGGTGGTAGCTATTGTCGGCCTCGCCGCGGGCTGCTCGAACCGGCAGGGCGAGACTGTGCAGAGCAAGTTCCGAACGCCGTGGGGCGAACCGGATCTGCAAGGCGTCTGGTCCAGCGAGACGCCGACGCCACTGGAGCGACCGCTTGCCGGAGAGAGGATCATCAACAACGACGAAGAAGCGGCAGCACTTGAGCAGGAGCTTGCCAAGAAGTGGCAGGAAAATCGCGGAGGCGGGGCAGACCCCGATAACCGGACCGGCAGCTACAACGCGTTCTGGCAGGTTCGCGGGAAACCGGTGATGGGACGCGCATCCCTGATTGTCGATCCAAAAGATGGCAGACTTCCGCCGCTTACGCCACAGGGAAAGGCGATAAGAGCCGCCCGTGCGTCCAACGGTCTTTCCGACCGCGCCGATGGTCCGGAGGATCGGAATGAGGGGGAGCGGTGTCTGCACTGGGAACGGATGTTCAGCGGTTCCGTCAACCAGCAGCACCGGATCGTCCAGTCACCTGGGTACGTGGCGATTAACTCGGAGCGGCTGCATGAGAATCGCGTCATCCGCCTCAACGATCATTCCCATCTTCCAAAAGATGTCCGGCAGTGGAAAGGCGACTCGATTGGACATTGGGAGGGGGCGACGCTGGTGGTCGACACGGCGAATTTTGCCGACGCGAAGCGCGACCCGGCCGGCACCAGCAAGGACGTACATGTGACCGAGCGCTTTACGCGTGTTGATGACGACAGCATCAACTACGAGGCGACCGTCGACGATCCGACGATCTGGACGCAGTCGTGGACGTACGCGCTGCCGCTGCGGAGGCAGCCGGGCGGAACCGTGGGTATCTTCGAGTACGCCTGTCACGAGGGCAACTACGGGCTCCTGGGCATCCTCAGGGGAGCTCGTGCTCAAGAAAAAAACGCCAAAGGGGCCGGAGAGAAGGGCAAGCAGAATAACGTCACGAATTGATCGTCCCACAAAACGCGTCTCGGCTTTGACGTTCGGGCGACGGCGTTCGTCGGCGATGAGTGGTGTAGCAGCTCGATAACAGGAGACCACCATGCGAAACCGGTTCAGAGATCTGATCATCGTGCTCGCGACAGCCATCGTCGTCGCGACACTGTCGTTCGAAATCCGGAAAGGTGGTGGTCACTTTGCAGTTGCTGCCCAATCTGCACCAGGACGCACCTCCGACGGCAAACCGGATCTGGGTGGGATTTGGCAGGCCCTTAACACTGCGAACTGGGATCTTCAGACGCATGCGGCGCGGCCTGCGCTGGCGGTCATGCCGGGCCCAGGCGGTGAGGTTCCTGCGCCGCCCGTGCTCGCGCTCGGCGCACTGGGCGGAGTGCCGGGTGGGGTCGGCGTCGTCGAAGGCGAGGAGATCCCGTACAAGCCCGACGCTGTCGAGAAAAAGAAGGCGAACTTTGCCGACATCCTCAGCCGCGACCCGGAAACGAAGTGTTACTTGCCTGGCGTGCCTCGCGCCATCTATTTGCCGTACCCGTTTCAGATTGTTCAGGGCACCGACAAGATTATGATGATCTTCGAGTATGCGGGTGCGAATCGCACGATCCATATGGATAAGATCACTCCCTCACCGGTCGAATCCTGGATGGGTTTTTCGGTCGGGCATTGGGAAGGCGATACGCTCGTCGTCGACACGACCAGTCTCCAGGAAGACACTTGGTTCGACCGCGCCGGCAACTTCCACAGCGACGGGCTGCACGTCGTCGAACGCTTTACTCCGCTGACACCTTACCACCTCACGT
>QHWL01000088.1:0-7314 GCA_003222555.1 Acidobacteriota bacterium
TCCGAATCGGGCGAAACGACGACGCTCGAGAAGGCCGATGGCGGCTGGCAGGTCGTCGATCCCATCGCCACTCCCGCCGACGATTCGAAAGTCACCGCCATCACGAGTGGTCTTCCGTCGATTAGCCTCGTGCGCGTCGTCGACGAGAAGCCGACCGATCTCGAGAACTACGGCCTGGCCAAGCCAAGAATCGACGTCGGCTTCAGAACGTCCGGCGACAAGGATTACCGCCACTTGCTCATCGGCGAGAAGTCGCCGGTGGGCGGCGACGTCTTCGCCATGCGCAGCGACGAAAAGCGCGTCGTGCTCATTTCCGCAAATTGGGAACCTTCGTTCAACGCCTCGACGTTCGACTTGCGCGAAAAAGCGCTGCTCAAGTTCGATCACAGCAAGCTGGACGGGATTGAAGTGAGTGCCGGCGGAAAACTGCTGCGGTTCGCCAAGGACGGGCGCGAGTGGAAACTCATCAGCCCGTTGCATGCGCGCGCCGACTATGGAGCAGTCGAAGGCCTGGTGGGCCGGTCGGAGAGCAAGGCCAAGTCGTTTGTGACCGACGACGCCAGTCCTGCCGATTTGAAAAAGTACGGCCTCGACAAACCCGAAGCGACGCTGAATCTCACCGTCGGCAGCACGAAGTCGACCCTCCTCGTCGGCGGCAAGGCTGGCGACGGCGCGGTTTACGTGCGCGATCGGTCGAAGCCGGCGGTGATGACCGCCGAGAGCGCGCTCTCCGACGACCTGAAGAAGGCAGCCGAGGAGTACCGGCTCAAGGACATCTTCGAGTTCCACGCCTCCAACGCGAGCCGCCTGGATATCGCGCGCGACGGCCGCACTGTCGTGTTGGAACGGGTGAAGGCCGAGGGCGACGACACAGCGGACAAATGGCGCCGGGTGAGCCCGAACGCCGGCGATGTCGACAAGGACAAGATGGGCGGCCTGCTCTCGAGACTCGAGAGCCTGCGCGCCTGGTCGTTTACATCGTCGACGGCGAAGACCGGCCTCGGCTCGCCGGCGATGACCGTGGTCGTCAAGTTCGACGACGGGAAGAAGGAAGAACGGGTCACCTTTGGCAAGGCCGGAACCGGGACTTATGCCGGGCGGCCGGACGAGCCAGGCGCCGCCAGGATCGACACGGCCGCCTTCGATAGCGCCGTCAAAGCCCTGGATGAAGCCTCAAAGTAGCGGGAAAGGCATATCACGAAGGGTCAGGAAGAACCCAGCGCTTCTGTGCAAATATTCTTCGTGATCTTCGTGGTTCTTCGTGCCTTCGCGATGAAGGGTTCCGACAGGAGGCTTTCCTCTCTCCTCCTGTGCTTCATGCATTCGTGATTGAAGTTCGACGAAGGCGTCGAGCTCTTCAGGCGGACCGTGGCGGCCCAACGAGTGGAGGCCCTACGATTTGTTGTAGAACAGCCTGGCCGTGGTTGACCCACCAGGGTTCTCGGTGACTCGAGCGATGGTGAGCTGACTACCGCTCAAGGTCATGGTATCCCTCAACTGGTTCAGCGCAGTGGTCCAGGTGTAGAGGACCAGCTTATTTCCGTCCCAGCGCGCTTTCGTTCTCCACCTCACAACAGCGGTCACTCCCGATTGGGATTCTCCCTGGGCCTCGGTGATGTTGTCGCTGCCATCCAGCTTGTACACCATCTTCATCGGCTTGCCGTAGGTGTCGCTCTCGACCGTGATGTCGGTCCCGGTTTGTCTCATCACAAACGTCGGCGCCGGAACGGCCCAGCCGCCCCCCGTCCCCTTGTATCCCGGCGGTTCGCTCTTGTCGTACTTCCACGTCCCTGAGAAATCCGGTTTCGCCTGCGCCCGCCCGACTGCGGGCAGGACGAGAGCCAGCGTCACCAAGAACAGCACCACTCGCCTCATCAAGTCCTCCTTAGCGGGGACGGGAGCCCGTACTTTACACGGGCTCCTGTCCGCCTGCCGATAACTCAGTTTCCGCCGCCAGCCATCGGCATCAGCGGCCGGCCCCAAACGATCTTCGCAGGATCTGCATCTTTCCTCGGATGGTACTTCTGCGTGCGCCCACCGAAGACCTCGGCCATGTACAGATTCCCATCCGCGTCGGCTGTCATCTGGTGCACGGCCCAGGTATATCCGGGCCTCGTGCCGAACTGCCCGAACGCGAACTCCAGGTGTCCCAGGAGGTCGTATTTCACCACCCGCTCCGAAATCGAGTCGTACGCCCAGACATGTTCGTCGGCGCTCATGATCATGGTATGCGGCGCCACATTGGGCCATTGGTCGAGGAACTTGCCGTTCTCGTCGAACACCTGAATGCGTCTATTCGATCGATCGGAGACGAATACGTGGTGGTCGCGGCTGCCCACGGCGACCCCGTGCGGGGTGTTGAACTGACCGGGGGCAGTCCCCTCGCTCCCCCATTTCAGCAGGAATTTTCCGTCCTTGTCGAACTTCATGACGCGCTTATTGCCGTAGCCGTCGGAGACAAAGAAGCTCTGGTTCGGCAACCAGTCGATAAACGTCGGTCGACGAAAATGCTTGATGTCGTCGTTGTCACCCTCTTCGTCCATCTCGCCGAGCATCTGGACTTCCCGCTTGCCGTCGTGCGTAAACTTGTGGATGACGTGGCGCATGTCGTCGACGACCCACACGTGCCGCTCCGGGTCGTAAGGGCTTATGTAGATTTGGTGCGGTCCCCGGCCCCATTCAAAGAGCTTGTCCCACTGGGTCCACGATTCGATCAACTTTCCATCGCCGTCGACTAACACGATGCAGTTCGTCATCGAGGCGATCGGCACGACGGCGGCCTGAACGTTGAAGAAGCCCCAATTGCCAGGAAAGTTATTCGGGACTTTGTCCGGGAGCTTCAGCTCGCCCCGGTTTGCCAACCAGATTCTGTTGGGCGACTCCGCGAACACTCCGCCCTGTGAGCCCCAGATGTAGCCAGACTTGGGGTACGGGTGCGCCCAGGCCGGCCATTTTTGATCGGGAATCTCGTAAGCCCCGACAATCTCGCCCGGGCCGCCCTTCGGATACTGGCTCAGAGCGCCGCCTTCCTGCTGCGGCGCCGCGCCGCCGCGGCCGCCTCTCTGAAGGAGCAAGGCGGGCGTGCTGAACAAGCCGAAGAGAAAAACGGCGAACAGCGAGGCGAGTACCGACAGGGTAAACCTGCGCATTCGAACCTCCGTAAACAGGGAAGATACCGGAGTGTAGCACCAAGTCCAGACTGGGAAGTAGTTCAGCCCCCAGGAGCCCGTCCGAGTAGCCCGATCGGTGGCCCACGAAGTACGCTAGGTGATCATCGGCGAGCCAGTTCGGAGACTTGGCGGCCGCACGAGATCCTGACGATGGCGGCGCAGGATGGCAACGTCGCATCCGGACGGCGAAGGTCGCGAGCCCGGCGTGCGAGCTTCGCGCGCCCGATCCTGTCAAGTCGCGACCATTGACAGCGGTTTCGTCTAACCGTATAAGTTAGAGGTTCTTTCCCCGTTCTCTTCATGGAGGTGCTCAGATGCGTCACGTATTTGTCGGACTGACTGTTGCTTCCTTCGTTGTAGCCCTCGGGGCACCCGCATTGGCAGCGACGCAGACCATCACGGGCCAGCTCATCGACGAGTCCTGCTACAAGATGGACAAGTCGAACACTGGGGTCGACCACAAGATGCCAAAGGGTGACACCAAGGACTGCGCGATCGCTTGCGCGAAGGGGGGTCGGCCGGTAGCGCTCCTCACCTCGGACGGTAAGGTCTACACCGTGATGGGTGATCTCGCGGCGGACAAGAACGCGAAGCTCGTGCCCCATCTGAGCCATACAGTGGCTCTGACCGGCGACGTTACCGAGAAGGACGGCAAGACGATGATTGCCGCCGCCAATCTGAAGATGATCAGCAAGTAAGTTCGCTCACTCGAGCGCGTTCGGAAAGCCCCGTGCCAAGGCCGGGGCTTTATGCTCCGTCGTCATCGAATGACCGAGCATCGGTTGCGACATCCGCATATTCCACATCCGTCCCATCGGCGCCGGCGGGCGCACGCGCAAGAAAATGTGGAAGGATACGGGACTCGAGCCGTAACCGGCACCCAGCACGCAGGAGGTCGTACCGCAGAACCCTCGGCCGGTCTGCAGCACATCGGGCACGCCGTAAAAGCTCACATTGCCGCCGAGTCCCAGCTCGAAACCATGGGTGTGGACGAAGTCGCGCACGCCGCCGACAGTGAGTGCCAAAACGGTGCCTCGCAGCGCCCTCGTTTCCGGGGTATCGATAATTGCATCTGTGAGGAGCAGCGAGATCTCGGGCTGCTGGGCCTCGAACCGCCCGTACACGGAGTTCATGCCACGGTGCCACGTCGCTTCGGTAAAGAAGCCGGCGTGGTTTCCTTGATCCTTGTGGTTGACGCCGTAGCCGGCCGCGATAGCGGTGAAGTCCATCTCGCGGCGTCTGAACCAGGACCCGGAGAATGTGGTTCGGACGAGATTCCCGGGCTCCAGCTCCTCCGGTTGCTTGAGAAAGCCGGTGGACCCTTGGAATTCCCACTCGTCATTTGGCCGGAACCATACGCGGCCAGACACTGAATCGAGCGCGCCAAAGTCCAAGTTCCAGCGATCCTCGTCCGGTTCTCGGGCGTTGAAAAGCGACCCCTCGACGACCCACGGCCCATGATCCACGGCCGCCGTCATCACGCCATACGAGATGTGTGTCGAATCAAACGTGTGATGGCCCAGTGGCGCGGTCGGATTCTCCGCTGCGGAGGCCCGATGCATGAACGCCACCGGACCGAGCGCCGGTTCGCCTGCTGGACCGCCTGCGACCGTGAAGCCGGTCTTGTCCGTGACCGGGATTCGCCACACGCCGGCGAGCTGCATGAACAGATCGTGAGGATGCTGGCGGTCGATCAGCGGACGACCGCCGAGCGCCTCGCCGGCCTGAAAGATCTCTGCGTAGCCCGATTTGCCGACGGTGGCAGGGTCGAGGCTGAACATGCCGTTCAGCGTCAACATACCCGTTCCCATCTTGCGCATCAGCATACCCATGTACCAGTTCTGAGCCACGAATTCCTTGTCCCCACGTGGGCTGCCCTGACGATTGAATGTCCCGAACAAGATGCCGTCCTGCATGGACTGCCACCCTTGTGCGGGCGTCTGAGTGTGGTCGCGTTGCTGAGACTCCGCTTGCGAGGGCTGGGCGGAAGGTGGCTGGGACTGCGGGGCCCTTGATGCTGGTGCTGCCGCGGCCGTTTCGAGTTCTACTCCTGTCGCGACGGAGCCCGTCCTGTCGACGTCGAGAACAACACGGTCACCGACCTTCACGTCCCTGACGGTCAGATGGGCATTGCCCCTCATGATCATCGCCTTGGGATCGATCGTGATCGTGCGCGTCTGGTTGTCTGTTGCTTGAATCGTAATGGTCGCGCCGGCGACCTTCGTGACCGTGCCGCGGAGGTGTTCGGTGTCGGCCTGCGCGGAAGCGACGCCGCCCATGCACACCAACGCCGTCAGAACGAATGGTAGTAGTCGTCTCATTTCTCCGACGTCTATTTGTGCGCGGGCGGCTTCGCCACTGCCTTGGCGGCGGCCGGTGGAGTCCCGAAGTTCACCGATTCGGCGATGTGGTTCTCCTCGGAGACGTCGACGACGACCCGGTCCCCCACCTTCAGATCGTTCATGGTGACGTGCTTACCGCTCCTCATGAACATCGTCTTGTCGTTGAGCTTGATGGCTTCTGCTTTCTTGGCCGTCTCGACCTTGATGGTGTTCGGGCTGACTTGCGTCACCGTGCCCCGTACGTGTTCATTTCCGCCGTGCGCGTAACTCACGCCGACAAACGCCAGTAAGAGTGCCGCTGCCAATAGTGCGCGTTTCATGCTGCCTCCTCTCGCCAGTTCACAGCTTCGATCGTACGGGATCAAATGCATGCCCTGAGGGATCTGAGACTTGGTTAACGTAATTTAATGATCCGTTCATCGACGGTTGGTCTATGTTTCGAAGCATGGCTTCGCATGGCGTGCACCCGTTCCTCACTGGTAAGGCAATGATCATGAAGTTGAGCTCGAACGGCTGCCGAATCCTGCTATGCGCGTGCTCGTAATAGAGGACGAGCCGCGTCTCGCTGGTTATATTCAGAAAGGCCTGACCGAAGAGGCGTTCACGGCAGATGTCGCGACAGACGGGGAGTCCGGACTCGAACGTGCGCAGACCACCAAGTACGACCTCATCGTCCTGGACTTGATGCTACCGGGAATCGACGGCATGACGGTGTGCCGCAGGCTTCGGGGGGCCGGCGACGACGTGCCGATCCTGGTGCTGTCGGCTCGCGGAATGGTTCAAGATCGGGTCTCCGCCTTGAACGCGGGCGCTGACGACTACCTGACGAAGCCGTTCGAGTTCGCCGAGTTGAGCGCTCGGGTTCGTGCCGTTCTTCGCAGACGCCAGCCTACGGCTTTTCTTCCGCTGACGGTCGCCGATGTCTCATTGGACCCGGTGAGTCGGATGGTCCGCCGAGGCGATCGCCGCATCGACCTCACCCAAAAGGAATATGCGTTGCTCGAGTATCTCTTACGCCACGCTGGACAGATTGTGACGAGAACGATGATCGCCGAGCACGTCTGGAACTTCCATTGGGATCGCTTGACGAACGTCATTGATGTCTATATCAATCACCTTCGGAAGAAGATCGAGCTCCCTGGCGAGCCGCGTCTGATTCACGCCGTCCGAGGATCGGGGTACGTCATCAGGGGACCTGAAAGTGGCGATTAACACGCTGCGCGCACGACTGACGCTGTGGTACGTCGCCGTTTTGACCTTCACGCTGATTCTGTTCACGGCGCTGCTGTACGCTTCGCTCAGCCGCACGTTGTATCGCCACCACGACGCTGAATTGGCCAGCGCCGCCGATGAACTCCAAGCCACGCTGACTGGCATTCCACTGGAGGAATCAGCTATCGACCGCGCCCTGGCTGCGTCACGCGACGGTGATTCATTCGTCATGGTTCGGGATCAACTGGGTGAGCTGCGGTATCGCTCGGCCGTGTTGCAGATCAGCGAGCCCAACATCGGCCGTCATGAAGCCCTCGTCCACGCGGCGGCACACGGCCAGTCCACGCCGGAGTTCTTCACGACCTCCCTTGAACGATCAGGAACAGTCCGTTTTATTTGTGTGCCTCTGCCGACGGCGCCGGCCGGGTACCTTCAAATCGGCCGACCGCTAGGAGACGTCGCTCCGACACTCGATACGTTCCGCGACGCGACCCTCGTCGTGCTCCCGCTCGTGATCGCGCTCATGAGCTATGGCGGATGGTTGCTGGCGGGCCGAGCGCTGGCGCCGATGAAGGAAATCGATCAGACAT
>QHWL01000088.1:7335-16323 GCA_003222555.1 Acidobacteriota bacterium
GCACTTAGCCACAACCGTCAATCAGACGCTGCACCGGCTCGAAGCGGCGTTTGTGGCGATCAGGGAATTTGCAACGGACGCGTCCCATCAATTGCAGACGCCACTCGCCGTCATGAAGTCGTCCCTCGAGTTTGCCGATCGGAGAATCGGCATACCCCACGAAGAGCTGCTGGCTCAGCTATCGGCGGGGGTGACCGAAATGTCCGCCGTCCTAGCAGACTTGCAAGCCCTTGCGCTCGCTGATGCGGATCTCGCCGGCACCCGCAGCGGACTTGTGAATTTCAGTGAGACTTGCGCCGAAGCCCTGGAGATCGTGACAGCACTCGCGGAATCCTCGGAGATCGTCGTGGAAGCGCGAATACAACCGGCGATTCAGGTCTGGGGAGATCCCGTGAGACTCAGACAAGTGGTTCTGAATCTCGGTGACAACGCGGTGAAGTACACCGGTGAGGGTGGCCGCGTGCAGTTGTCGCTCACGCATAACCATTCGAACGCCGTCCTGCAAGTGACCGATACGGGCAAGGGCGTTGACCCCCAGCATCTGCCGCACATTTTCGAGCGCTTCTACCGCGCCGATCGACGAGCGTCGGACGCCGCGGGAACCGGCCTTGGCCTCGCCATCGTCAAGCGCATAGTCGAAGTTCACCGAGGGTCAATCGAGGTGTCGAGTCGGCCTGGGCAGGGATCAACGTTCACCGTCACGCTGCCGCTCTCGTCGCATAGCTGATGTGCGGAGCGTGCCACGGCGAAGGGCGCGCGTCTTCATCAGGTAGAAAATTACCGGCGTGATGATGAGGACATGGATCGTGGACGTGATCATGCCGCCGATGATCGGCGCCGCAATGGGCTTCATGATGTCCGATCCAACGCCCGTGCTCCAGAGAATCGGGACGAGACCGGCCATGACGACGCTGACCGTCATGAGCTTGGGCCTCAGGCGCAACACCGAACCCGCGATCGTGGCTTCGCGGATGTCTTCTTCCGTTAACGTTCCGCCCCTGCGTAAGCACTTGTCGAGCGCCTCGTGCAGATACACGACCATGACGACGCCAGTTTGCACGGCGACGCCGTATAACGCGATGTACCCGACCCAGACGGCGACCGAGAAGTTGTAGCCGAGCAGCCATTGCAAGAGGACACCGCCCGTCATCGCGTACACCACCGAGAGCATCACGATCATCGCCTCGGACGCCGAGTGAAATGTCATGTACAACAGGATGAAGATGATGAAGAAGACCAAGGGAATGAGCACCTTGAAGCGCTCGCGCGCCCGGACCTGAAATTCGTACTGGCCTGTCCAAAGCAGGGTGTAACCGGCTGGCAGCTTCACGTGCGATGCGATCGCGGCCTTCGCCCGATCGACGTACCCGCCAATATCGCTCGTGGCCGTATCGACGTACACGTAGCCGGCCAGCTGTCCATTCTCGTCGCGCACCATGGCCGGTCCGGGAGTCAACGTGATCTCCGCCAGCTGCCCGAGCGGAATCTGGGCACCCAGGGGTGTCTTGATCAACACCCGCTGCAGATCCGGGAGACTATCGCGGAAACCTTGCGCGTAGCGGACATTGACCGGGTAGCGCTCGCGACCTTCGATGGTGCGCGTGATGTTCTGCCCGCCGATGGCCGACTCGATCACGTCGTGCACGTCGGCGATCATGAGTCCGTGCCGCGCAATGGCTTCACGATCGATTCGGATGTCGGTGAAATAACCCTGGGCGACGCGTTCGGCGTACACGCTGCGCGTACCGCGAATGCTCTGTAGTGAGCGCTCGATATCGCCGCCGATGCGCTGAATCTCATTCAAATTAGATCCAAGAATCTTGATGCCGACCGGAGTCTTGATTCCGGTCAGGAGCATGTCGAGGCGGTTGCGAATCGGTTGCGTCCAAACGTTCGGGAAGCCAGGAAACTGCAGCTGGGCGTCCATGTCGGCCTGCAGCTTCTCGACCGTGAGGCCTGGCCGCCACTGCTCGCGGGGCTTCAGCGTCACCGTGGTATTCACCATCCCCATCGGGGTGTTATCGGTCGAGGTCGTGCCCCGACCGACGGTGCCGAAGACCCGCTCGACTTCGGGGAACTTCCGCAAAATCCTGTCCTGGACCTGGAGAAGCCGTGTCGCCTCCGTGATCGAAAGCCCCGGCGGTGAGGTCGGCATATACAGCTGCGCGCCTTCGTACAATGGCGGCATGAATTCGCTTCCGATCGTGAAGAGCAAGGGGATTGTCAGCGGGACGACGGCAAAGTTCACAAGCAGCGCGGCCCGCGTCCACCGAAGCGCCAAGCGAATGATCGGCTCGTAGATCCACGCAAAGAATCGTGAGGCCGGGTTTTGGGATTCAGGCTTGAGCCGCTTGCCGCGAATGAAGATCGTCATCAAGACCGGCACCAGCGTGATCGACAGGATCGACGCCGCCACCATCGCAAAGGTTTTCGTGAAGGCCAGCGGCCGGAACATCCGGCCTTCCTGCGCCTCGAGCAGGAACACCGGCACGAACGACACCACGATGATCGCCAGGGAGAAGAAGATGGCTCGCGCGACCTGCTTCGCCGCGCCGATGATCACGCGCGGCTGCTGCTCGTAGGGCGCGGTCTGCGGCTCGCTTGCCGAGCCCGCGGTCGCGCCATTGGAAGCCTCGTGCGCGTGCTCGTCTTCTGAGACGTGGCGGTACGCGTTCTCGACCATGACGATCGACGCATCGACGAGGACGCCGATGGCGAGCGCCAGGCCGCCGAGCGACATGATGTTGGACGTCACGTCGAGGTAATACATCGGGATGAACGACGCCAACACCGCAATCGGCAACGCCAGAATCGGAATCAAGGCGGATCGGAAGTGAAACAGGAAGATGACGATCACGATCGAGACGACGATCGCCTCTTCGATGAGCGTACGTCGAAGGGTGTTGATCGATTCGCCAATCAGCCACGATCGGTCGTAGGCCGGCACGATTCTGACGCCGGCGGGCATCGAGGTCTGCACTTCTTGCAGCTTGGCCTTCACGGCGTCGATGACGCGGAGCGCGTTTTCGCCGAAGCGCATGACGACGATCCCCCCGACGGCCTCGCCTTTGCCATCGAGCTCGGCGACGCCGCGACGCATGTCTGGTCCAAGCTGTACGTGCGCCACATCCCGGACGCGAATCGGCGTCCCTCGCGGGTCCGCCCCGAGTGACACGCTCTCGATGTCGGCGATGGACTTCAAGTACCCACGCCCCCGGACCATGTATTCCCGGCCGGCGAACTCCAGCAACCGGCCCTCGACGTCGTTATTGCTCATCTTGATCGCATCGATGACCTGCTTCACACCCAGTCCAAAAGCTGCCAGCTTGTTCGGATCGACATTGACTTGGTACTGCTTGACGAATCCACCGATGCTCGCGACTTCGGCGACGCCAGGCACCGATGCCAACCAGTAGCGGAGATACCAATCCTGGAAGCTTCGGAGATCGGCGAGACTATGCTCACCGGTTTCGTCGACCAACGCGTATTCGAAGACCCAGCCGACGCCGGTCGCATCCGGTCCGATGACCGGATTCACGCCGTCGGGGAGCTGGCCGCGAATGCCTTGCAGGTACTCGACGACGCGGCTGCGCGCCCAGTACATGTCGGTCCCATCCTGGAAGATGACGTAGACGTACGAGATGCCGAAATCGGTGAAGCCGCGGACCGCTTTGACGTGTGGCGTCGAGATCAGCGCGCTGACAATCGGATACGTGATCTGGTCCTCGATGAGATCGGGGCTGCGGCCCATCCACTCCGTTGAGACAATCACCTGCACGTCGGAAATGTCCGGCACGGCGTCGAGCGGCGTCCTCGTCATGGCCCAGATGCCCCACACCGTGAGAATCACGGTGCCCGTGAACACCAGGAACCGATTGGACGCACACCAATCAATGATTCGTTCAATCATGGCAATCGCATTTCAATTTCTGCGCCGGGATCACACTCCCGGTGCTGTTGTTCTGGTTACTACCGCGCGACGACCGGCAGCTGCTTTGTTCCGAGGCGCTGCCCACCTCGTGTGACCGTCACCGTGGCGTCCCACCGCCCGGCCATCATCACTTGCCCCGTTCCCCGATACACCCCGCCACCCGCCGGCGACAGCTTGGCCTCGCTCCGCATCGCGGGCATGTTCATCGTCGGCATCGCGGGCATGAAGAACTGCACGCTCACCTCGGCGTCTCCGACCGGATTTCCGTTGGCATCTTTCACCGTCGCTTCCAACTGGTTGTCGCCCGCCTTCGGTGGGTCGGGCAGCGTACGGAAGGTGATATCGACACGCGCCGCGTTGGCCGGTGCGGCTTGCGGTGTCGAGGCTTCATAGCCCTGCAGTGCCGCGCGGAGTTGGCTCTCGGAGTCGAGGAAGAACGTCGCGCCGGTGGCGACCTGCTCGCCCTCCTTGACGCCTTCCAGGATCTGCGTCGTGTCATCGAGGCGGCGACCAATTTTCACTTTGCGCGGCTCGAAGATGCCGTCGCCCTTCGCCACGAACACGATCTGCTCGGTGCCGGAGTCGAGCACCGCATTGGTCGGCGCGATCAACCCCATGCCGCCGCGGAGTTTGAGCTCCACGTTCGCGTACATGCCGGGCTTCAGGCGGCCGCCGCGGTTGGCAAACCCGAAGCGCACTTTGTTCGTCCGCGTTTTCTCGTCAACATACGGGTAGATATAGATGACGCGACCGGTGAACCGCTCGCCCGGATATGCGTCGAGCGTGACCGTCGCGGTTTCTCCGGTGCGGACACCGGCAAGCTCGTTCTCGTACACGTCCGCCTCGACCCAGACCGTCGACACATCGGCCACTTTGTACAGACTCTGCCCGGCCATGACGTGGAGACCCTGCACGGCCGTCTTGTCGGTCACGAACCCGCTCACCGGCGATCGGAAGACGACGGCCTCCTGCGCCTGTCGTTTTTCATCGAGCGCGCGAAGGTCCTCCGCCGGCAGATCCCAGAGTGCGAGCCGTTGCCGGGCCGACACGACGAGTTCATCTGCACGTTGCCGGGCGTCCGGAATGGGAGATTGCTGAAGCTGGTCGCGAGTCTTCAGCGCCAGCAGGTATTCGTTCTGCGTCGCGAGGAGGTCCGGGCTGTAGAGCGTGAACAGCCGCTGACCCTTTTCGATCGGTTGTCCCGTGTAGTCGACCGACAGATCGCGAATCCACCCTTCGACCTTGACGTTGATGTCCGCGAGCTTGGTCTCGTCATAGCGAACCGCGCCGACGGCGCGCACGGTTCGATCCATCGGTTCACGGGTCACGGGGACCGTCTTCACGCCGATCAATTGCTGGCGCCGCGGATCGATCGTGACGTCCTCTCGCGCCGTAGAGGGCGGTGCTGGAGGAGCCGCTTGCGCGCCGCCCGCCGGCATGGCCGGCATCGAGTGTTGAGCGGATTGTTCCAGTAGCCGACCGATCCACGACGGACGAATCCGAAAGACGGACACACCGGCGGCCAGGGCCAAGATGACGGCGACGGTGAGATACGCCGAGCGTTGAGGCCTCATCGGAGTCTCCGTCCCATCGTGGCCGCGGCAATTGTTGTGCTCCCGGGCAGGTTCGTGCCGACGGCACGTTCGAGATCGGCCGCCGCCTGCTCGAACTCGCTGAGAGCTCGGAAGTAGTCGAGCTGAGACGTGAGCAACGTGCGTTCGTTGTCAATCAGCGCCTGAAAGTCCACGCGATCGGTTTGGTACCCGACGCGCGAGACGTCCAGGGCCTGCTGAGACTGGGGAAGGATTGTCGTGCGGAAGAGCGCGGCGCGGTCCTGAGCGGATTTCGCCCGCACGTACGCTTCCTGGACGGCAAGCCTGACCATGTTTTCCATGGCCCGCTCGCGCGCTTTCGCCGATTCCACCGCCGCCGTCAGTTCGGCCACGCGTGCGTCGATCTTTCCGTGCGACCAAGGCGCGCGCGGCCAGGTCACACCCACCCTGGCCAGCAACGCATCGGTTTGGTTGGGCATCAGCAAATAGCCGCCCTGAACCGTGAAATCCGGCTTGTACTCCTGCTTGGCGGAGGCCAGCTCTGCCTCCGCACGCTCGATCTCGAGGCGAGCTCGTTGGAGTTCGGGGTGTTCGTCAATGGCGAGGCGCTGGAGGTCGGCGGAAGTCAGCGGCAGCGTCTGCTGTTCGCGCGGCTCAACCAGCGGCCCGATGGGCGTTTCCGGTGCGCGATCCATCAGCACATTGAGGCGCGCACTCGCGATGTTCGCCTGTTCGTCGAACATCAACAGGTCGCTGTGCAGCTTGGAGAGCTCCACGACCGACTTGAGGACATCCTGCTGGGAGATACGGCCGCTGGCGTACTTGATCTGGGATGCGTCGGCCATCTGTCGCAGTAAATCGACGCTCGCCAGATGCACCTCAGTCGCCTTCCGAGCCACAAAGAGCGAGGCGTACGCCTGCTTGATCTCATTGAGGATCTGAGCCGCTCGAACCATCACGTCGCTTTCGGCCAGTGCGACGTCCTTCTCGGCGATGGCCAGGCGAAGCTGACGCTTGCCCCGACCAGGCAACTCCTGTCCGACCATGAGCATGTACATGTTCGTGTTCGCCGGGTTCAGCGAGTTGATCGGCCACTGCCAGACCGTGGCTTCGAGCGTCGGCGGCGACAGCGATCGCTCGTGCGCCGGTCGCTCTCGGACCACGTTGAGCTGAGCGCGAAGCGCGATGAGTTCCGTGTTCTGTGCGACGGCCTGATCGAGCGCGGCTTTGAGCGACAGCGGGGCTCCCTCTTCGACCGCATGCTGTAGCAGTTGAAGGCTGCCGGTCGGTGACGCGGGTTGTTGCCCGGCCACGCTCGGAGAAAGTCCGCTGAGCGTGAGCGCAACGATGACGGACGCGATTCTGATTCTCACGTGCACCTGCCCTTGTGATGTGTCGCAACCGACAAATCGACCACACAGCGTCGCTCTCCGGGACACACCACACCCGGAGCGCCGCGCGCCAAACCTTGGTCAGGTAACGGTTAGATCAGGAGCGTTGAAAGAACGATGTAGACGGGCGGGCCGAGCGGTTTGTGAGGAGGCGATGCACCCACCGATCGCGGTGCCTGGACGACCAAGGAGATATCGGACAGGGGATTGGTAACGGTGACTAGCGCCAGGAACAGACGAGGAGGTGATTGCAGCGAATCCGTCTTGGCGACTGTGTTCCACTGCAGCTGCGGCGACGAGTGCTTCTTACAGCAGTCCGCCGCCGCACCGTCTTTCCCGCACGTGTGATGTCCGGCCTTGCAGCAGGCCATTTGAGCCGTCTCGGGCATCATCGCGCCAGCGGTGCATGTCGCCACACCGGAGGCAAAGATGCCCACGACGATGAGCGCGCTGACGATTGTCCGGCTCCGGCGAACCATCAACTGCATTGTACAGCTACTCCGCCACCTTGGCTGGTGCAACTACGGGCTTGGCGGCCGCAGGGGGTTTGGCAAACTTCCCCGGATCGATCGCAACATTCGGCTTCACGTCGTCCAACTTAAACATAGATTGACCGTCGGTCCACGTCAAGCGCCACTGAAACGGGATCTTCACCCCAGCCACTTCACGGTACTCGGAATAATCGATCTGAACCGGGACCGGGCCAATAATCGTCTTGCTGTAACGCACGACTCTGGAGAGCAGTCCCGTTTCCTTGTCGAAGAAGAGCTTCACGCGAGTTCCGCCGGCCATCGCCTGAACGACTTGGACTGGACGATCGTCAATGGCCGTGGTCGGGAAGCCTGTGCGCCGATCGGTGAGGGCCTGCTTCAGTCCGCCCGGGAAAGCGAGGTTCGAATCCAACTTGACGCCGTCCAGATCTCCTCCGGGGGCGAGCTGGAGCACTGACACCGGCTTGTCCGGTCCCACGATCCACGCGTTGCGCCCGTCGTAGGTCGTGACGCTGTCGCCATTTTGCGTATGGACAAATACGGCGCGTTCGCCCGTCGCCTTGGCGTACACCTCCACGGCAACCTTCCCGTGATAGCTGTCAAACCCTTCGTAACGGCCGGTTCCAGCGTAGCTGGTCAGTGCGGCTAAGCGTTCGGCGCCGCCTACGGCCTCTATGTACCGGTTGAAGATTTCGTCGGCGGTCGGAACCGGCGAGACCCGCCTGCTGATTTCAACCTCGTTCGGGTCGTCGGGGGGCGGTTCGCTGTACTGTTCCATCAAACTTGGAACGACCTTCGGCGTGGGGCTACCCCGGTGACAGGTGTAACAGGTGACCGCTTGCCGCCCCCCAAACAGGCTCTTGTTGATCGTGCCTACAACTTGAACCATCCGGCGCGCAGTGCGCTTCACCGGAGTATCGGCCGCATATTTCTCCCAATTGCCAAGAACCTCGTCGCCATGGCAGTTGGTGCAGTTGTAGCCCAGGGCCGCGGAAAAGAACCCCATGGTATCCATGAATTGGTTGACCGGGATGCCTTTGAGCACTTGGACATTCTTGAAAACGTCCTCCGCCATCAGCGGCTTCTGTTGTGCTGCGTTCTGAGCTCGGGCCGGCATCAAACCGAAGAGCGTGAAGGCTCCGATTGTCAGAATTCGACCGAATCCAAGCCTCATCTTCTCTCCTCGATTCGCGGATCCGGACCTGTTGCGACGGCGAGTCACAAAACGCGGGAAGCGGACGGACTCACTGCCGGATCCCCGGCCAGTCGTCCGTCCGACAAAGTCGAATCGCGGCGCGCTAGCGTTGCAGGTGATGATCCAGGTTCAGCAGGCGGTGCGCGTCATCTTCCTTGCAAGTGGGAGATTCTTCGATCGGGTCGTTGTTGGGCGGAATGACCCGCGCAAAGTTCGTCCACGGTTTGGTGAGCACCACGGGATCTTCCACGGTGGCCTGATACACCAGGTTATTGTCCGGTGTCAGCCACAGCCTCTCGATGACACGCATTTTGTCCGAGTGCATGTAGCCGTTCTCGCCGAACCACGTGTCCTCGAGAAAGTTCGTCGACTCCACGACGAAGGTGTCCTTCTCCCAATGTCCGATGGCGTCGCCGTATGCCGAGGG
>QHWL01000660.1:0-2374 GCA_003222555.1 Acidobacteriota bacterium
CGAGGTGGAGCTCACCAACCGCCTCACGGATCTATCCGGGCTCGTCACCAACGGCCGCGGCGCGGCGGTGAAGGACTATTCGGTCGTCGTTTTCGCGCAAGATCGCGACAAATGGACGGCCAACTCGCGTTACATGCGCACGGGGCGGCCGGACCAGGATGGGCGATTCAAGGTCACGGGCCTGCCCCCCGGCGAGTACCACATCGTCGCGCTCGATTACGTGGACATGGACCAGTGGACCGAGCCGGACTATCTGGAGCGAGTCCGGTCGAAGGCCACGAGCGTCACGATCGGCGAAGGCGAGAGGAAGTCGGTGGATTTGAAGATCAATACTGCGTCATGAGCCAGCCGTGCGCCACGGGTGCGCTGTCAGTAGTGCTCCTCGGCCCAGACAAAGGGTGTTTTCTTGTTGGACTGTTGCATGTCGCCAGGCGGTGCCCCCTCGAGATCGAGGAACCCGCTCAGGCTCCGGTGGATTGCGGGTTCGGCGCCGTGGATTCTGCCCTGTCGGTCGATCAACAGGCGCGCGACCGGGTGCTGAAGGAAGAACAAATTCCCATCGGAGTTCATGGTCGCCACGCGAACTCCTAAGTAAGCCCCGCCTTGCGTCGTAACGGCCTTTTCGGCATCGCCAGGGTTCAACATCGTCGAGAGCGTTATTACGTCGACCCCGCCCGCCTTGACAATCGTCGGCATCTTCGGCGCAGTGACCGGGATATTGGGATGAACTCTCTCTATCAGCGGCAACCACTCGGGATCCGGTTTGCTGCGGCGACCCCACACCGCCGGCTCCACTCGCAGCAGCGCGGCGTCACGATTGCCACCGTTCGAGAAGGCCACAGTCATATACAATTCGCCCCGATTCGTCACGTATGACACCTCCGTGACGGTCACGTCGAGCTGTTGGTTCGTGTAGATGTAGCTGCGATAGAAGCTGAGCCCCGATATGGCAAGCGCGGAGACGGCGACAATCGCCGTAAGGTCCATCCTCGTGCGCCAGCGTGCTGTCATCTCGCCTTTTTCGCTGCTTTCGTGAACCATCCGGCTGACCTCCAACTTGTCGCCTCAATACAAGTTCAGCGTCACCCGCTTAGTTCCGCAAGGCGAACGTCACGAGCGTGTGACCGGAAATCACCGACACGTACTGCTTACCGGCGACCTGATAGGTAATGGGGGCCATCACGACCTGGCCGCCCAGGCTCGCTCTCCACAAGAGCTTGCCGGTCCGCGCGTCGAGCGCGTGGAAGTATCCCTCGCGTCCACCCGTGAACAGCAGATCGGACGCTGTCGTCAGGATCCCGGCGTCGGTCACGTCGAAATGCGCGAACTTCCACTTCGCCTGGCCGGTCGTTGGATCGAGCGCGATGACGGCGCCGTTCCCCACCTCGTTGGTCCAGATGTTGATCGGGGTGCGGCGCCCGATGCCGATTGCCGGAGCGCCCGGTACCGGCGTCAGCACCGTAAAGCCGCCGCCGGAAAAGTTCCTGCCTG
This sequence comes from Acidobacteriota bacterium, assembly GCA_003222555.1. Classification (GTDB taxonomy): domain Bacteria; phylum Acidobacteriota; class Vicinamibacteria; order Vicinamibacterales; family CAVVIG01; genus JAHFUJ01. The sequence continues at coordinate 1,492 of QHWL01000660.1, forward strand.
GCTGATAGACCGATTCTTCCTTTCGATAGACGGTCGCGTAGTTCTCCCACGCGGAGACGTAGAAGAGGCCTGTCCGCGGGCTGTACGACGGCGGGTACCAGTTGGTGCCTCCCTGATTGCCAGGATATGTGGGAGCACCCGGCGGCTGCGGCGTCTGAATCGGCCGCCCGTTCGCGTCGAGACCGCTCGCCCAATTGACCTTGACAAACGGCGTACCCCGAAGGAACTTGCCGGTCACGCGATCGAGCACGTAAGAGTGACCGTTGCGATTCGCCCACAGCATCACTTTGGCGGGCTTGCCTTGCCAGTTCATGTTCACCAGCACAGGGACCTGAACCGAGTCGTAATCGTAGGCGTCGTTCGGCGTGAACTGGAAGTGCCACTTGAGCGCGCCGGTGTCCGCGTCGAGTGCGATCACCGAGTCGGTGTACAGGTTGTCGCCGGGGCGCTGATCGGGGTTCCAGTCAGGACCCGGATTGCCGATGCCCCAGTAGGTGAGATTGAGTTCCGGGTCGTACGACCCGGTGACCCACACCGAGCCACCGCCGTTTTTCCAGGCGTCGCCGGCCCAGGTATCGTGCCCGGGCTCGCCGGGTCCTGGAATCGTGTAGAAGCGCCACGCTTCTTTTCCCGTTTTCGCGTCGAAGGCCGCGACGAAGCCGCGGATGCCGAACTCGGCCCCGCCGACCCCGACGATCACTTTGTTTTTCACGATGAGCGGGGCCATCGTGATCGAGTACGCCAGCTTCACGTCGGCGACGGCGATGTTCCAGAGTGGATGGCCGTTTTTCGCGTCGATCGCGACGAGATGCGCGTCGAGCGTGCCCATGAACACGGTGTCGCCCAGGATCGCGACCCCGCGGTTGTTGGCGCCGCAGCAGAC
>QHWL01000660.1:2415-4233 GCA_003222555.1 Acidobacteriota bacterium
ACCGGTCCTGGCATCGACGGCCATGACGTCGTTAGGACGCTGAGTGATGTACATGATCCCGTCGGCAACGATGGGGTTCGATTGCCAGGCGCCGAGCACTTCATCTTGCAGAACCCATTTGGACTCGAGGTTCGCGACGTTGGCCGGCGTGATCTGCGTGAGCAAGCTATGCCGCTGGCTGGCGTACGTGCCGCCGTAGGTCAGCCAGTTCTGCGGCTCTGAAGAGGCGCGGAGGATCCGATCGGCTGTGACCTGCGCCTGCACATGATAGGACCCGAGCAGCGCGAACAACCCGAAGGCTCCGGACACGATCGAGATTGGCAGTGTGTGTGGTGCGCGTGGCTTCATAGCTGTCCTCTGAGTGATACAAGGTACCCGACGAGGTCCGCCACTTCGTTGTTCGAGAGGGTATTGGTCGCCGGCGGCATTGGCGAGGTCTTGGCGAGCTCGAGCTCGCGGATGTCGGTCTTGTCGAGCGACACGAGCCGCTCCTGTTCGTCGATGAGCTGCACGGTGTAGGTGTCTTCGTTGAGCCTGCGGCCGCGGATGGTCCGGCCGTCGCGCGTGACGATCCGCACCGGCCGATTGATCGGCATCATCTGCTTGACGGGGTCAGTCAGGGATCGGTAGAACTGGGCCGGCGAGCGGATCGCGCCGATGTCGCTCAGGTCGGGCGCCACGCGCGGGCCCTTGCCGTTCACACGATGACAGGTCGCGCAGGCGCCCTTGTTCTCGAACAGCTCCCGCCCGCGGGCGGCATCGCCGACCCTGCCGGCCGTGCCGCCCACATCGAAGTCCGCCCGGATGAACGCGACGAGCCCTTCGAGCTCGGCGGGCTGAAAGGTGAACGGAGGCATGCCCGCCCCGGGCACGCCGATCGTTATGGTGCGACGAAGATCCTCGTCGGACAGGGGCCGCCGAAACTGCCCCCGCCGAAGGTTGATGCCCGAGACGGTGTCGCCATTCGGGCCGTGGCACTGGGCGCACTGCGCCGCGTAAAGCCGCGACCCTGTTTGGACGTCCTGGGTTGTATATGAGTGGTCCTGAGAGCTCTGCGCTCGCATGACTCCCACGGAAGCGGCGGCGAGAACGCAAACTATCGGCGGCGCAAGCCAAGGTGATGGACGCATCTCGGGTGTTATACGCGAATCGTGCGCGTCTGGCCAGCGCCCCAGCCAAAGCGTCCAAGGAAGGCTGAAGGCGGAAGTGGGCCGCGCCGTGGCGTATCCCCAGCCTGACGACTTACCAGGGTTCTTGGACCCTTTAGAGACTTCTTAGGAACGCTTCGACTACGGTAAGTGGTATGACGCGGCCCAACGCGGTGCGTCTGAGTTGCCGGCACTGCCTGTCGACTCATCTGCTGCCGTCCCGGAGCCGGTGGTGGGAAGCGCCTCTGATGTGGTTGACCATTCGTCGGCCCTACCGCTGTCAAAGCTGTCACTGGCGAGGCTGGCTGAAACCGTAGCCACGTCGCCACGCCTCGGCGATGCCTGTAATCAGCGGTTATTGACCCGACGCAGAAGCCTCGAACATCCTCGCTGAATAACCTCACCATGCTGGTCGACACTGTATAGAACGGAGCCTTCCAGCGTGCTCGCGTGCACTGATGGGCGGTCTCTGCATCGTCAGATACGTCGCTCGGGGCGCGCTAAAGTCACTCATGTGCACACATCTTCTGAGTGGCGAGTCGCTTGCGAGGGAACAACCATCATGGACACAGCAACGATCAACAGGACGATGCCGAATTGGTACGATACGCGGCGCCTGTGTTACGAGCGTTCGATGCGTCAACGCATTCTGATTGTCGAGGATGATCCT
>QHWL01000660.1:4389-5375 GCA_003222555.1 Acidobacteriota bacterium
GTACTGCCCGACCCTTGCCACCATTCCTGTCGTCATCCTCTCCGGCGTGCCAATCGTGCACCTGCACAATGTCGGGGCGGCGGCGGCGCTCCAGAAGCCGGTTCACGATGACCAGCTCATCGCCACCATTCGGGCACTTTGCTAATCCCCTGTGTGGAATGTGCGGCCACTGGTCCCCGACGGCAATTTAATGCAGCCAAAGCGATTCGCGTCATCGGGGCCGCAGCCCCGGACACGCAACCAGCTCATAGCGTGGGTGCGCGAACACTGCCCTCTGTCGTCGCACCTCGAAGCGGAGTTGCTTGACGCGATAGAGGCCGTGTTCACCCGGCACGAGAAACTGTGGGAAGAATCGAAACGGGAGGCGATTCAAGCGTTGTCGAGGGGCTTCAGCGACAAAATGGCGCGCGTGAGAACCGAGTTGTCCGCCAAAGACGCAACCATTAGCAGTATCTCGCATTACTTCGAAGCGCTCGTCGCAGACCTCACCGACCTGTCGCACCGGGATCCCAAGACGCGGCTGATGAATTTGGATCACTTCTTCGAGCAGCTCGAGTCGTTCCTCGCGCTCGAGCAGCGGGGCCGCTGGTGCGCGGTCGGCCTGGTCGACATCACCGGCTTCAAGTTGTACAACGATGCACTCGGCCACGCGGTCGGCGATCGAATCATCGCCCGCGTCGCACATCTGCTGCGAGAGCAGGTACGTTCCAGCGACGTCATCGCCCGAGAGGGACACAGCGCGTGCGCGAACGAGTTGCACGCACGCTTCGGCGGCGACGAGTTCTGTTTCATGATTCGCGATCTCGCCGAGTACGGTCAGGCGTACACCATCGGTGACCGCTTCCGCGAGGCGGTCGAACAGTACGACTGGACGATGGAGGATTCCCGGCTAGCACAGGCGGTTCGCGTCGATGTCGGGGTTGTGTGTCTCTGGCTGGGACGCGTGGCCCAGCGGCACAGCATCGCGCGCCGCCTCTCGATCGACC
>QHWL01000667.1 GCA_003222555.1 Acidobacteriota bacterium
TTCTGGCGTGCAGCTTCTCGATCGTCTCGAGGCTGCCCCGCGCCAGATCGCGAAGCGACACGAACCCGTCGCGCACGTTGTCGTCCGCGATGGCGAAAATCGCGTGTTCCGCCTGATCGAGGATGGCGTCGGCTTCCTCCTCGGCCTCGTAGGCGGTCGCCAGGATCTTGTTGGCCGAGAAGATCAGGCTCCTGAGCGTCGCCTTTTCCTTGATGATCCGCGCGTAGTGCTCGATGTTCATCGACCGCGGCACGCCATCGACGAGCGCCGTGATGTAGGCGGGCCCGCCGACCTCCTCGAGGTCGCCCGAGCGCCCCAGCTCCTCCTTGAGGGTGACGAGATCGACGGCATCGCCGCGCTCGGCGAGCTTCACCATCTTGTCGAAAATCCGCCGGTGCGCATCGCGGAAGAAATCGTGCGAGTCGATCACTTCGGCGGCGAGATTGAACGCGTCGTTGTGGAGCAGGATCGCGCCGAGGACGGATCGTTCGGCTTCCAGATTGTGCGGGAGCGTGCGTTCGGCGACGGCTTCTGGCATACGGAAATTGAAAAAGGCAAAAGGAAAAAGGACGAAGGCGCTGCCTTTACTTTTGCCTTCTTACTTTTGGCCGCTCTCGGCCACGACGCGCACCTTGACGTGCGCCGTGACATCGGGGTGCAGTCTGACAGGCACGTCGAACTCGCCGAGCCGTTTGATCGGCTCCGACAGGTGCAACTTGCGGCGATCGATCTCGACCCCTTTGGCCGCCAGCGCGTCGGCGATGTCGGCCGTCGTGACCGAGCCGTACAGCGCTTCGGTCTCGCCGACCTTCTTGGCGATCGCGATGTCGAGCGCGCCCAGACGCTCGGCCATCGCCTCGGCGACCTTCTGCTCCTCGGCTTCCTTGACCACGAACTTCCCGCGCTCGCGCTCGATCTGTTTCTTGTTGCCTTCGGTCGCCAGCAGGGCGAGCTTCCTCGGCAACAGGTAGTTGCGGGCGTAGCCGTCGGCGACCTTTACGATCTCGCCTCGGCGTCCCAGGTTGTCCACGTGCTCACGCAGAATCACTTGCATATGCCCTCATGAGATTGCAGATTTCAGATTGTAGACGCTTGATCGGCATACCGCCAATCAAGCAATCGCAATCATCAATCTGCAATCTGAAATTTCAGTCCGTCACATATGGAATCAATGCGATCTGGCGAGCGCGCTTGATCGCCGTCTGCAGCTTCCGCTGGTGCATGGCGCAGGTGCCCGAGATCCGCCGCGGCAGAATCTTGCCGCGTTCCGGCACGAAGGGTCCGATGAGCTTCGCGTCCTTGTAGTTGATGTCGTCGATCTTGTCCGCACAGAACTTGCAGACCTTGCGACGGCGGAACATCGGCCGTCGCTGGCCCTGTACTTTGTCGCCGGTCTTCTTGTCGCCGCGGCCGCGGCCACGTCCGCCCGCGCCGCCACTGCCGCCGCCGCCGGAACGTCCTTGTCCGAATGGCATGGTTACACCTCCATCCCGTCAAAGCGATCATCGTCGGGCTCCTCGACTTCGCCAGCCGGCCGCCCCTCGCCCGGTTGCCGGACCGGCGGCAATCCGCGCTTGACGCGTCGCCGCTGGGAGTCTGCCACGCGCTTCGAGCGCGTCCGCTCGACCACGTTCTTTTCCTGGTCGACGCGGACGACGAGATGGCGAATCACCTGGTCCATCACCCTGAGGCGGCGATCCAGCTCTTTCATCAGCTCGCCCGAGCCGTTGATCACCTGGAGGACATAGACGCCTTCCTTCTGGTGGCTGATTTCGTACGCCAGCTTCCGGCGGCCCCAGTTCTCCGTCTTCTCGATTTTTCCGTCCATCCGCGACACCACGGCCTCGACCTGCGTGTGCAATTCGGTGACCTGCTGCTCGGTAGTGTCGGCGGGAAGGATGTAGACGAGCTCGTACTGTCTTTCTGCCCGGTCAGTCATTGACGCTCCTTCTGGACGCGATCCACCACGGTCCGGCTAAAGCCGGACACTGCGTACAACTGTGAAAAAATGCGACGTCTGAACGCAGGCTCACGGAAAAATGCAACCACGAACTCCTCTGCGGCCTCCGCGGTCTCTGCGTTGAACGTGATCTGTTCACAACCTCTTTCAGGCGGACCCTGTGAATCGCGGCCACCATGTCGGTGGCAAGGGTTATTCGGTTGTCGCTGGATCGCCGCCGTTGTACGCGTTCATCACTGCCTCGATCCCCGACGTGACGAACATTTCCGCCGCATCAGCCGCGCGCGCGATCATGCGCTCGACCTCCGCCGCTTCATCCGCGTCGAACCGCGCCAGGACATGGTCTGCCAAGTCGCGCTGTGAATCTCCTCGGCCAACGCCGACGCGCAGCCGCGGGAACTCCGTGCCCAGGTGAGCCACGACCGACTTGAGCCCATTGTGCCCGCCGGCCGATCCGCTGGCCCTCGTTCTCAGACGCCCCAGCGGCAGCTGCACTTCGTCGACGATGATGAGCAGGTCGCCGATGTCGATCTTGAAGTACCGCATCAGCGCGCCGACCGCTTCGCCGCTCGCGTTCATGAACGTCAGCGGCTTCCCCAGCAGCACGGCCGTCCCATCGGGTTGCCGAATCTTCGTGACGAGGGCCTCGGCCGGCGACGACTCGAAGGTCGCCGAGTGTCGCCCGGCCAGCTCGTCGGCAACCGCGAAGCCGATGTTGTGGCGCGTGCCGCGATACTTCGCGCCGGGATTGCCCAGCCCCACAATCAGCTTCATCATACTTCGCGCCGGGATTGCCCAGCCCCACAATCAGCTTCATCAGAATTTGAGGATGTGAGGATCCTTAAATTCCCTATTTCTTCTTGTCCTTGTCCTTGTCTTTGTCCTTGTCTCTGTCTCTGTCTCTGTCTTTGTCCTTGCCTTTGTCCTCGTCCTCGACCTCTTCCTTCTTGCCCTTCTTGATGACTTCCGGTTCGGCCGGTGTCACCGGTGCGGCCACCGCAGCTTCGGCAGGCGCCGCGACCTCTTCGGCCTTCGGCAGAATGACGTGGACGATCATCATGTCGGGATCGCTCACCGCCTTCCATTTCGGCTGGACGGCGAGGTCGCGGACGCGGATACCCTGGTGCAGCATCAGCTCGCCGACGTCGACCTCGACGTTCTCCGGAATGTCGGCCGGGAGGCACTCGATCTCGATCTCGCGGCGAATGAACTCGAGGAGACCGCCTTGCTGCTTCACGCCCTTGGGCTCGCCTTTGACGACGACCGGGATGGGCACCCGAAGGATGCGGTCCATGACCACGCGGTAGAAATCCGCGTGCAGCACGTGGTGCGTAATCGGGTCGAGCTGGTATTCCTTGACCAGGACGCGGGCGTCGCCCGCGCCCGCCAGCTTCAGCGAGATGAGCGTGTTGGCCCCCGAGTCGGAGTGAAGGATTTTCAGGAGCGCCTTCGGCTCGACCGAGATCGGCGTCGCCGTGTTGTTCTCGCCGCCGTACAACACCCCCGGCACCCGGCCGGACCGACGCGTCCGCCGCGCCTCGTTTTTCCCCAGTGTGTCGCGCGCGATGGCCTCGAGTATCGCTTCCATAATTATTCCCAATAATTCTCAATTAAACGAACAACGAGGAGACCGATGTCTCCTCGTGAATGCTCTTGATCGCCTGGCCGAGCAGGCGAGCCACCGAGAGCACCACGATCTTCTCACTCTTCAAGCCTGCGGGCGCGAGCGGAATCGTGTTGGTGACGATCAGCTTGTCGATCGGCGATTTTTGGATCCGCTCGATCGCCGGACCCGACAGCACGCCGTGGACCGCGCAGGCCAGCACGCGCCCGGCGCCGTTCGCCTTGAGCGCGATGGCGGCCTTGGTAATCGTGCCGGCTGTGTCGATGATGTCGTCCTGGATGATGCAGGTCCGGCCTTCGACGTCGCCGATCACGTTCATCACTTCCGCCGTCCCGTCGTCGGTCCGCCGTTTGTCGATGACGGCGAGTTCGGCGTCGAGGCGCTTGGCGTAGGCGCGGGCGCGTTCGGCGCCGCCCGCGTCGGGCGCCACCAGCGTGAGCTTGGGATAGTCCAGCTTATCCAGATACTCGATGATGACCGGCGCGGCGAACAGATGATCGACTGGAATGTCAAAGAACCCCTGAATCTGCGCCTTGTGCAGATCCATCGTCAGCACGCGGTTGGTCCCGGCCGCGCTCAGGATATTGGCGACGAGCTTGGCCGAAATCGGCACGCGCGGTTTGTCCTTGCGGTCCTGCCGCGCGTAGCCGTAGTAGGGAACGACCGCGGTGATGCGCGCCGCCGACGAACGCCGGAACGCGTCGATCATGATCAGCATCTCCATGATGTGCTGATCGACCGGCGAACAGGTCGGCTGCACGACGAACACATCGGTGCCCCGGATGTTCTCGTCGATCTGGAACGAGACTTCCGTGTCGGGAAACCGCCGGAGCCGCGCCTGGCCTGGCTCGACGCCGAGAAACGACGCAATCTCTCGCGTCAGGTCCGGATGGGCGCTGCCGGAAAACACTTTCAGCTCGCCGAACCCAATGGCCATCGAGGGCTCACCCATCCCTACAGCCTCGCGATTTGGCTGGGGCGGAAGGATTCGAACCTTCGAATACGGGATCCAAAGTCCCGCGCCTTACCGCTTGGCCACGCCCCATCATGCCTGTGCAAGTCGCACCGTGCGCGTATCGGGCACCTTCTCGGCTGACTTGAAAGAACCTGACTTCGGAGTGGGCTGAACTGCCTGGCGCAAACGGTAAGTGTATACGATGGGCTCTTTCACCGGCAAGTCGCGGACCCATCTGCGCGAGGTCCGCCTGAAGAGCCTGTGAAAAAATACGACGTTTGAACGCAGAGCTCGCAGAGCACGCGGAGAAATCCCTAAGCATTTCTCCTCTGCGGCCTCGGCGGCCTCTGCGTTGAACGTGATTTGTTCACAGACTCTGAAGGCGGACAATACGTACTGATCTCGTAGCGCCTTTTGCGGCTTACTCGCGTTGAACGTGATTCCGTCTCCGACTTCAGTCGGACTCGACGCGCGCGAGCCGCGCATATCTCGCGCGGTCCAGCGTGCGCGTCACCAGGATCCGGCGCGTCCGGCTGGCGAGCGCGCGGGCGGCTGAAGCGGCCGCGGCGCGGCTGACGAACAGGCCGAAAACAGCAGAGCCGGTGCCGGAAAGCGCCGCATGTGATGCGCCCCGACGACGCAATGCGCTGACGAGGCGCCCGATTTCCGGATGATGCCGCGACACAACCGCCTGCAAATCATTTCCTCCGCTCACCTCCGCTCGTCCGCGCCGAAGGCCCGCAGCCTTGCGATCTCGATCGAGCCACCCGTATGCCTCGCTGGTGCTGACGCCAAAATCGGGAATCGCGAGCACCACCCATGACGCGGGCGCGTCGAGCAGCGGGAACAGCAGATCGCCGCGCTCCAGGCCGAGCGCCGTGCCGCCTTCGAGAAAAAACGGCACGTCCGCGCCAACCTCCGACGCGATCGACCGCATCTTCTCGCGCGACATCCGCACCCGCCAGAGCGCGTCGAGCGCCACAAGCGTCGCCGCCGCGTCGCTGCTGCCGCCACCCAAGCCTGCTCGCGCCGGAATGCGCTTGGCGACACGCACCACGACGTCGCGCGGCACCCCGCCGCGACTCGCAGCGCGGCACATTCGCTCCGCCGCGTGCCATATGAGATTCGTCCGATCGCTCGGACACGCGGGGTCGTCGCATTCAATGCGGAACGGGCCCGGCACTGCCGTGAACGTCAGCGTGTCGTGCAGCGCAATCGACTGAAAGGTGGTCCGGAGCTCGTGATACCGGTCGGTCCGCACGCCGAGAACGCGAAGCGTGAGATTGATTTTCGCGAAGGCGCGAACGCGGATTCCCCGCCTAACGGACATAGGCTGCCGACGGTTGCTCCGCGAGCGGCGGGTCGCCCAGTTCCGCCTGGGTCTTGCCGCGCGGTGGTGCGAGAGGTCCAACCCGTTTCAACTCCTCGAGGGTGATTGGATCCGCCGACGGTGGAATCTGCACGCGAAACACCTCCGGGCCGAGCGGCACGTTCGTCTCGACCTGCGACAGCAGGAGCTGCAGATCGAATCCCGACGGCCCCGCCGACTCGCTCGTCAAACGAACGGCACGCGGCAGGTCGTTCTGAAAATCGTGGTACTCCGCGCGCCAGCCGCGTTGGGAGCCGGCGGCACGGCGGACCGAAGCGACGAGACGCCAGGGCGCCGATGTGCGGTCCCGATGAAGGTACACGTCGTGG
>QHWL01000089.1 GCA_003222555.1 Acidobacteriota bacterium
CACTTGCGCGGAGTCCTGGAAAATCTGAAATGGATAGGGCATATACGTGATGCGCGGCACGCCGGGCAGATAACACTTGGTTTCCGGATCGGCGTTCATCCGCTTTTCATAGTTCTCTTTCTTTTTCGCTGCGGCCCAAGGCTGGTATGGGATTTCATTGCCCTCGACCACGCCTATTCCTGCGGGCACTCCTTTTTGCGCCTGATGGTCTTGGATGTCCCACGCCGCCGTGTTGACGGCCTGCCAGATGCCGGACAAATCGGGCTTGCCGTCCGCTGTCCGTGACACCGAAGCCGGCGCCTGGCCTCGAGCGGCGGACGAGATTGCCACCAATGCGAAGAGAGCCCACATGGCCGCCGTTGCAATCGTGCCACCCCTGAATCGATCTCTCATTTTCGATGACCCTCCCGTGCGGGCCTTGTGTCAGGCCGCCAGGCGGACCCCCCAATAGGGTCCGCCCTACGCCAGGGTTAAGTTTGGAAGCTGGCGGTTGGGTGTAGGGCAGACCTTATCAGGCCCGCCATTTCGAAACGGACTCTTAGTACCGAGTCGCGGGTTTGTCCTCGGCGCCATCCTTCGGGGCGCCAGTACCTTCCGCCCCCAGGAAAAAATTCCGTCCATTCGTGAAGGTCACCGTCCTGCCGTTGGCCACCGGCTGGCCGTTCTTGGCGCGATAGCCTTTGACGATGACCTCGCTGCCAATCGGAAAATCTTCTTTCCTGAGGCCTCGCCTCAAGAGAGTGTTCGGAGCGACGGCTTCGACCGCCCAATTCTTCACCTGGCCGTCCGGGCCTTTCGCGTCGATGTAAATCCATCCGTGGGGGTTCACCCATTCCATCTTCGTGAGGGTTCCAGTCAGCGTGATCGGCTGTTTTTCGTCGAATTCCGCGGCAAATGAGTGATGCGCCCACGCTGGCGCCGCGGTCAGCAGACCGACGCCCACTATCACCATGGACAGGCTCGTTCTCATGAGATTTCCTCCATTTTTCGCATTGCTCGCATTTCTCGCTCGCGCCTCGAAAGGTACACCCGCGATTATTCGATGTCAATCACTGGCGGCCTTCAGCCTGCGCCGCTTCTGACAGCGCGAACGCGGTCAGCGTCGTGCCGGACGGCATCAGGACGTACTGGCGGCCGTCAAGCATGTACGTGACTGCGCCGGCGTACAGGGCCGACCCCGTCTGATAGTGCCAGAGGTTCTTTCCGGTGCGCGCATCGAAGGCCATGAAGTTGCCCGACGACCCGGCGAAGACCAGCCCTGACGCGGTCGACAGCACGCCGGCCCATGACTGGGCGGTGTAGGGGAACTCCCAGCGCCGCTCGCCCGTCGCGACATCGATCGCGCGAAGGGCGGCGTGCTGGGCCTCTTCGATACGCGACACCGCACCACCGCGGAATCCATCGCCCGGCTTGTACTCGTCCTGCCAGTTATAGAAGGTTCCGCAGGCATCACGCGCTGTCACGAACAGCAGGCCGAGGGCGGGATCGAACGACGGCGACATCCAGTTGGTGCCTCCGGACTGGTCCGGACACACCCGGGTGCCCTTCTCGCTCGGAAGACTGCCAGGCAGAAGAATCGGCCGGCCGTCGGCGCGAATCTCCTTGGCCCAGCTCGTCTGGATGAATGGCTTGCCAAGAATCAGTTTGCCGGTGCCACGGTCGAGCACGTAGAAGAAGCCGTTCCGGTTTGCAAAGATCACGACCTTACGCGGCTGCCCGCCAATCGTCACATCGGCAAGCACGGGCACCTGGGTGGAGTCCCAGTCCCAGACATCGTGAGGCGTGAATTGGTAATGCCAGCGCATCAGCCCCGTGTCGCCGTCGAGCGCGACAATCGACGCGGTGTACAAGTTATCGCCTTCGCGGAGGTCGCCGTTGTAGTCGGGTCCCGCATTGCCGGTGCCCCAGAAAATCAGGTTCAGCTCCGGATCGTACGAGCCAGTGGTCCACGTCGAGCCGCCACCGTGCTCCCACGGCTTCGGATCCTGCCCCTGCCACGTTCTGTGGCCCGGATCCTCGGGACCGGCTGTCGTGTAGAACCTCCACGCTCGCTTCCCTGTCTGAACGTCGTAGGCATCGACGAAACCCCGAACGCCGTACTCGGCCCCTGCCATACCCACGACGACCTTGTCCTTGAAGGCCAGCGGCGCCGGCGTGCCGCTATAGCCGTTCCGGAAATTCTCCATCACGGTGTCCCAGAGAATCGCGCCGCTCTTCATGCTCACCGCCACGACGTGGGCGTCGAGCGTCGTCTTGAAGAGCCGGTCGCCCATCGCGGCAAACCCGCGGTTGACGCGGCCGCAACAGGCAATGACGCCGTTGGGGAGGTCGCGCTTGTAGCGCCAGATCTGACGGCCCGTTCGCGCGTCGAGCGCCCAGCCGATGTCTTCCGGGCCGGTGATGTAAATGACGCCATCCAGCACGACCGGCGTCGCTTCGAACTTTCCCAGCGTCTCGGTCTGGAAGGCCCACTGGGGCGTGAGGCGTTGGACGTTCTGTGGCGTGATCTGCGTCAGCGGGCTGTGGCGCTGACTTCCGTAATCACCGCCGTAGATCACCCAACGGGTCGGATCTTTCAGCCCATCCCGCAAGTTCTGAAAAGTCACCTGCGGCGTCTCCGCTTGTTGCGCGGAACCCGGCAGGGAGCCCATCGCCAGGATCACCGCCGCCACTCGCAGCATGCGAACTGTCGTCGTGCCCATGTCCCCTCCTCAGCGGCGGCCCGAATCGGGGCCGCGCAACGTGGCCAAATAGCTCAATAGATCGTCTAGATCGCGGTCGCTCACCTGGCTCGGCGCGTATGCGGGCATCACCGACTGCTTCTCATTGGCGACCTCGGTGAGGTTCGCCTTCGCATAGCCCTGCACCCGCTGGCGCAGGTCCATGATCTGGATCGAGAACTCGTCTTCGTTCTTTCTCACTGCGCGAATCCGCTGACCGTCGCGCAGCACCAGCGTCACCGGCTCGTATCCCGGTCGAATGCTGTCGCTCGGCGAACGGATCTTTTTCGTCAGCGCGGCGCGCGTACGGCCCGACCCGATGCGCGACAGATCCGGGCCCAGCTGTCCGCCGGCGCCATTGACCATGTGACAGGTCCGGCACGTTGCCTCGAAGATCCGCCCGCCATTCTGGGGGTTACCTGCGGCAGCCGACGTTGGAGTCGACGCGGCCACCGTGCGCAGGTATGCGAGGACCTGCCAGATCTCGCGGTCCGGCACGCGCAACGGGTCGGCGGCGGGCATATCGGTGCCCGGCACGCCCTCCCGGACAGTTTCGAAGATGCGGTCGTCGGAGACGCCTGACGCCCACAGGCCGGTCAGGTCGGGGCCCCTGTCCCCGCGCGCGTCCGGCCCATGACATCCCGCACACCGCGTACGGAACATCGGCCCTCCGTTGCGAATGGCCTCCCGGTTACCCTCGAGCGGATTTTTGGTGACGCGCGACCGCGCGCGCGCGACGCCGGCGTCCTGCGCGCTTGCGCCAGGAGCCAGGGCAAGCGCGACGCCTGCTGCGATCAGCCACACCGCGACAACGACAGGTATCGACCAAGTGCGTCTCATGCCCAGTCCTCCTTACCTTAAGCGAGCAACGCTCGAGCGCTCGGCGAAAAACACCATCCTGCCTCCCGGAGAAACCTTTGTGGCGCAGGCCTTCAGAGCCTGTGAAGAAATCGTCAACCGCCGAGGCCGCCGAGACCGCGGAGAAGAAAACGCTAAGAATTCTCGGCGTGCTCTGCGTGCTCTGCGGTAAAACGCCGCGTTATTTCACACGCTCTTCAGGCCTGCGAACGCGGGGCTTTAGCCCCGCGCCACGCTTTTCAGCAGTCTGCTAGATCGCTGCGAGCGCTGCCTTGACCCTCGCGGGCGTGAGCGGCGCCTGGCGGACGCGTGCGCCCGTCGCATCGAAAATCGCGTTGGCGATCGCGGCGGCCGTCGCGCGGCTCGACGGCTCGCCCGCACCGCCCGGCGGCAGCTCCGGATGGTTCAACAGCACGACGTCGACCTGGGTCGGTATGTCCGACGATCGGACGACGGGGTAGCTGGTCCAATCGACACTGGTGACGTGGCTGCGGTCGAATGTGACTTCTTCTTTCAACGCGCGGCTCATCGACTGAATCAGGTTCCCTTCGATGGTGCGCGTCAGCGCCTCCGGGTTGACGATAAGGCCGCAGTCGTGGGAACAGACGAGCCGCGTGACGCGCACGGCGCCGCTCCGGCGATTGACTTCGACCTCGGCGATGGTGCCGACATAGGTGCCGTTGCGCGTGCTGAGCGCGACGCCGCGTCCGGTGACCACGTCCCCGCCGACGGCCTGCTTTTTCGGCGACGGCCGCCGATCCCAGCGCGCTGTCTCGGCAACGGCCGTCAGCGCGGCCTTCGCGCGCCGCTCGTCGATATGTTTCAGCCGCAGGTCGATCGGGTCGGCGCCGGCCGCCGCGGCGACTTCATCGATAAACGATTCGACCGCAAACGAAGTGGCCGGACCCTCGGGATCCCTGAGATGGGTCGAGCGCAGCGGAGACGTCGTGTCGAAAAAGCTGGGGACCACGTGCGCGACGGCGTGAAGGTTCCTGAAGCTGTAGGCCGGCGAGCGAACGCCCCAGTCGGCGAATTCATCGGTCCCCGAGGTGTTGGGTATGCCAATGAATTGCGCCGCCAGGAGATTGCCGGCACTCGCCGGCTGTGCGGCGATCTCGTTGCCCGAAAAGGCGCGCGAGACGAACTCCAGCGCGGTCACTTCTCCCTGCGTGTCCAAGGCCGCGACCATGTCGCAGACGACTGCCGGTCCCTTCGTGCCCCACGCCGTCATGTCGCCGCGCATCCACTGCAGCCGCACCGGCCGGCCGACCGCCTGCGAGAGCAGCACGGCATCGGCCACCGCATCTTCGAAGCCGGGGCGACCGTACGATCCGGCGTCCTCGACCCAGACGACCCGGACCTTGTCGACCGGCCTTCCCAAAAGCTCCGCAACCGCCTTTTGCAACGCGTGCGGCTTCTGTGCGCCCGACCAGACCGTCGTCAGAGCGTCCATGCGGACGTCCGCGACCGCACATCCGGGCCCCATCGTCGCGTGCGATTGGAACGGGAAATCGTAGCGCGCTTCCAGCTTCTTCGACGCGTTCGCCAGCGCCGCCGGGACGTCGCCCACTCTCACCGTTTCCCTCGTGGCCTTCGGAACGGCAGAGCGCATGTGATGATAGAGGTCCTTCTGTTACGGAAACACGAGCGCGGGAGCGCTCCACGTCACCTTCAGCGCCTTCGCCGCGCGAATCGCCGCCCATTCGGTTTCGGCGACGACCCCGACAAAGTTCCCCTTGACCACGGTTTTCACGTAGCCGGCAATCCCTTTGACTGAATCCTCGTTCACGTTGAGCAGCTTGGCGCCGACGCCCGACGGGCGAGTGACGCGTCCGTGGAGCATGCCCGGCACCCGGATGTCAGTGATGTAGCGGAACGTGCCAAGAACTTTGGGTGCGATGTCTCTGCGCGGCACCGAGGTGCCGACGACGGTGTAGCTGTCGGGATTCTTGAGTCGGCCGATGCCTTCCACGTTGAGACCAAACCCTTGGCCCGATACTTTCAACAGATCGTTCAGGTCGGTCCCTCCGACCAGGTCGGCGTACGACACCGTCTTCGACGTGTTGTTCTTGACGCGCACGATTCCGCTCTGAGTTTCGAGCTGGTCGACCGGCGCGCCGAGCCGGCGTGCCGCGAGCTGCAGAAGCAGTGCTCGTGCGGTCGCGGCGACGTTACGCAGCGGCTTCGAGCCCTGCGAGATCGACGTGCTCCCTCCGACGCCGCCCTGATCGGTCGTCGTCGCCGTGTCGCCGAGCACGAACGCGACGCGATCCACCGGGACGTCCAACTCCTCCGCCACCATCTGGGCGAAGGCGGTCTCGACGCCCATCCCGATTTCGGCTTTGCCGCTGAAGACCCGAATGGCTCCGTCCTTGTCGATCTTGAGCCACGCGTCCAACCGCGCCGGCGAAGGGAACCCGGGGTCTTCGAGCGGCGCGGCAAGAAGCTGAGGCGCGACGGTGAAGTCGAGGACGCTGAAGCCGATCAGGAGGCCTCCAGCGTTCTTGACGAACTCTCGTCTCGACAGTGCGGGATCAGGAGCCATTCCTATGCGCTCCTCTTCATGTCGCTGGCCGCGCGCCGCACCGCGGCAAAGATTCGCACGTGACTTCCGCAGCGGCACACGAGGCTTTCGAACGCGTCCCGCATGTCTTTGTCCGTCGGGGTCGGGTTCTTGTCCAACAGCGCCTTGGCGGTGAGCACCCATCCGTTCAGGCAGTAGCCGCACTGGAACGTCTGCTCGTCGATGAATGCCTTCTGGATGGGGTGCGGCCGCTCGGGGGTTCCCAGGCCTTCGAGCGTGATGATTTCCTTGCCGGTTGCGCGCGACACCGGCAGCATGCAGGAGCGAACCGCGCGGTTGTCGACCAGGACGGTGCACGCGCCGCATTGGCCGAGGCCGCAGCCGAACCGGGGGTTGTTCAGGGCGAGGTCGTCGCGTAAGGCGTACAGCAGAGGACTATCGAGATCGACATCAACGACATGCACCTGCCCGTTCACTTTCAGTGATGCACGGCTCATTACGACCTCGACGCGCATTATAGTTCATGTTTTCAGGGGTTGGATGCCTCCCAACGCAAGGGGCTCCCCTCGCCTAGAGGGTGGTCTCGCCCATCATTTAGAGAGCCTTAAAGCTCACCTCGATCCCGTCTTCGCGGCTTCTTTCTCAACGGCTCGAGCGGAACTCAGGATGCCTTTCATCCCGTAATTGCCCTCGTGACAGGCGTACTCAAAGAGCGATTGGTCGCTCTTCCTCATCGGAACCTGCGCCGTAAACGGTTTCGACCAAGTAGTGGGATCGCTCACCGTGAATTCGTAGAGGAGGTTGTCGGGACCAACGCGCGAGAACTTTTCGATGAGATGCATGTTCGGGCTGGAGTTCTGGAACGACGTGGCCTGGTAAAAGCCCTTGGTCTCGATCACGAACGTATCGCCCTCCCAGTGGCCGCGCGAGTTCCCCGACCACTGCGGAACGTTCGCCTGCGGACGCCCGTTTAGCGGGATGATGCGCGTGTTGTGTACCATCTCAGTGACGATCGCAACGTAGTCAGGAGTCTGGAACAGCTGCAAGTTGTTGTTGTACGCGCCGGGCAGAATCGGCGGGCCGGCGTTGAATCCCATGATACAGCGCTCGGTAATGCCTCGATCCTCCGGTCCCTGCGCGGGGCGAGCCCGACGCTCTGCGGCTTCGTCCGCTCGCTTCTTCGCAGCCGGCGTCAGGGGAGGAATTTTTCCGTCCGGCGGATCGACAATCAACGAGCTCCGCTTGCTCCCGACGAACTTCTTCCCAAAGTCCCACCAGAACTCGTTGTAGGCCCGTGCGACGTCGGCGGTGGCGGGGGCTCCGTTGACGACAGGCGGTGTGCGCGCCCCGTCCTCGTCGCGGCGGTCCATGTCCAGGCGTTCAGCGGCTGACTTCTCGAATTCAGCCGCTTCCTTGTCGGTCAGAAATTCTTTGCCGGCGTACTGGCTGGGTCGTTCCAGCGGGATGACGTTGCGAAAATCCCACACTCCCTGAAGATCGGGGTGGCCGTCTGCAGTACGGGGCGGCGTGTACCCCTTCGCAGCCGTCGTCGTCTTGGCCTTTGCGGACGCTGGGGCCTGTCCAGCAACGGACGCCGGGACGAGCGACGCGACCGCGATCGCCACCGCCAGAGCGCCGATAGATTCAAGGAAGCGACGTCTCATCTGACACCTCCTGTCCACGTATTCACGTGTGTGCTTGGTATGCGGTCCACCAACACCGCCTCACGGACTCCTCAACGCGGCATTGTAACGGTTTTGGCTGTCGATGACTGCAATCTCGCCTTGTCGCGCTTCACTTGAGGCGCTCCCAGGTCGAGAGTGTCTCCTGGGTGGGCGGCTTCACTTCGGTTCGGTGTTCTTACATCACGCGCTCAGCCGCCCGATGTGCGCATCGACCGCGCGCGCGAGGCCGTCGAGGGAGTAACCTCCCTCGAGCACCGACACGACGCGTCCGCGCGCGTGCTGTCGGGCGATCTCGGCGACGACGCCAGTGAGTTCGGCAAAATCGCTGTCGGTCAGAGTGAACCGGCCGAGCGGATCGCCGGCGCGCGAGTCGAAGCCGGCCGAGATCATCACGAGCTCGGGCTTGAAGCGCTCCGCCGCCGGTACCAGCCCGGTCCGAAACGCATCGAGAATCTCGTTGCGGCCAGCGCCTGCCGGGAACGGCCGGTTAATAGTGCAGCCGCGACCCTTGCCCTCGCCGGTCTCGGCCGGGCTGCCGGTGCCCGGATACCACGGATGCTGGTGCGTGTCGAAGAACAGCACCGAGCCGTCGCTCCAGAACACCTCTTGCGTGCCGTTGCCGTGATGCACGTCCCAGTCGGCGATCAAGATCCGCTCGACGCCGTATCGTCGGACGGCGTGCCGGGCGCCGATGGCGATATTGTTGAAGATGCAGAACCCCATGCCGCGGCCCTCGGACGCGTGATGGCCGGGCGGACGCACGGCGCAGAACGCGTTGCGAGCGCGACCGGTCATTACTGCGTCCACCGCTGAGACCACCGTCCCCGCGGCAGTCAGGGCGGCCCCGAACGAGCCGGACGAGATTTCTGTATCGCCCGTGCTGAGACTTCGCAGGCCGGTCGCGATCTCACTGCGCACCAGTCTCAAATATTGAGGCGTGTGGACGAGCAGGATGTCGTCCTCGGTCGCGGGCCGCGGCGCGACCACCGACAGCCGGCCTTGCCCCTCGAGCCCGCGGACGGTTTTCATGACGGCGTCGAGCCGCTTTGGGCTTTCAGGATGATCGCTCGCCGGCTCGTGCCGAAGCATGGCTGGATCGTAGAACACCTGCGTCGCCGGACTCTGAGCCGCCGAGGTGAGCGTCCCGACACCGAGCGACAGCAGCGCTCCCGACGCCTGTTGCAGGAAGGTGCGCCGGCTCGGCGCGAGGCTCATGGACGCGATCATATCGCGTCTCGGTCCTCCTGGGTTTTCGAACACCTCGCGGCCGTCAATTGGCAACAGCGCGTGTTGGGGAGGGCTACATTGACATGTGGCGCGCCGGCATCAGGTCCCACACCCGCCAGAACTCTCGCATGTCCGCGTGACTTCCCAGGGAAACGCGAATGTGCTTGTCGAAGCCCGGAATGGGACGCGAGACCAGGACACGGTTCTTCTTGAAGTGTTCAATGATCTCGACGGCCGGGCGCCCGGTATCCATCATCACGAAATTGGTCTGGGAGTCGATCGGCTTCAGCATCCGCGCGTGGGATTGGTTGAAGAACTCTTGGCGGTCGTCGACGTTCCGCGCGAAGCTCAGCCGCATGTGCTCTGGATCGTCGAGTGCGGCGACAGCGGCCTTTGCCGCAATGACGTTCACGTCCTCCGGAAGCCGGCAAGAGGCCAACAGGCGCGCCGTCTGCGGCGCGGCGACACCATAGCCGACGCGCATTCCCGCCAGGCCGTAGATCTTGGAGAAGCTGCGAGTGACGATGACGCGGCTGTCGTCAATGGGCCGATCGACGAACGAGGCATAATCCGATGATTCGCGCACGTAGTGATGGTAGGCCTCGTCGATCAGCACGAAGGTCGTCTCGGGGAGCTGTCGAACAAACGCTTCGAGGTCCCGCCGGCGTGTGAGCGTGCCAGTGGGATTGTTCGGATTGCAAATGTAGACCAGTCCCGTTGCTGAATCGCTGCGCGCGAGCATGGCGCTCAGGTCGTGAGAGTAATCGTGGGTCAACGGGAGGGCGACGACTTCGGCGCCTGCACGCTGCGCACAATCGCCCATCAGCTCGAGCGTTGGCCGCGCCACGATGAGCTTCTTGCGGAATCCGAGGAAGGCATCGGCCGCCATGCGCAGGATTTCGCCGGACCCGCAGCCGAGGACCACGTGATCGGACGAGACGCCGTGGAACCCCGCGATCGTGTTCCGCAACGCTTCTGACTCCACGTCCGGATAGCGATAGGCCATGGTGCGGGCCGCCTCCTGCATCGTCGCGATCACGTTCGACGATGGGCCGTACGCATTCTCATTCCGGTCCAGCCGAATCGGTCCGCCGGACGCACTCGTTCCGGATATCGGCCATGGCTCGCCAAAGGCCGCGCTCAGGGACGCTTCGGCCAGCGACGGGATGGCCGCGGTGCCCGCAGCGGCCGCACCGATTCGCCGAAGAAGATTCCTGCGAGAGATGCCCATACCGGCTACTGAACGATCAAGTCGACATTCGCCGAGTGAACTCCGCTGCCGCCGGTCCCGGTGACAATCAAGGTGGACGTGCCAATCGCCACGTTCCTGTTGGTGTTGACGGTGAGCACAGAGGTCCCGGAATTCACCACGGAGACGAGATTGAACTTGGAATTAGCAAACTTCGGCAAACCGCTCAGGGAGAGATTCACCGTACCGGAGAACCCAGGTCCGGCAGCAATGGTCACGGTGTAGGTGCCGCTCCCCCCACGCCCGATCGTCAGGCTAGTAGGTGTTACCGTGATCGAGAAGTCGCCGTTGACCACGAGCGTCACGTTGACCGTGTGAGTGAGCGATCCGCTTGTTCCCGCGATCGTCAGGGGGTAGCTCCCTGCCGGGGTCGTTCCTGCCGAAACGCTGAGAGTCGTCGAGCCAGACGAGGTCACGGATCCAGGGTTGAACGAAGCGGTTGCGCCTGACGGCAGACCGCTGAGGCTGAAGCTGACGGTT